>CABZRA010000010.1 GCA_902527995.1 uncultured SAR86 cluster bacterium | reverse complement strand
ATGAAATTTGTCATAGATATATTACAGAAGAGCTTAAGTGCATTCCAGCTCCTTTGAATTATAAAGGCTTTCCGAAGTCGATTTGTACCTCGATAAATCAGGTTGTTTGTCATGGTATCCCGAGTGAATCAAAAATTCTTAAGGATGGAGACATTTTGAACATCGACGTGACAGTCATAAAAGACGGTTTCCATGGAGATACTAGCAAAATGTTTATGGTGGGTTCTGAGAAGCCTCATGCGAAAAAATTAATTAATATCACCCAAGAATGTATGTACGAAGCCATTAGAATTGTTAAACCTGGAGCAAGACTTGGTGATATTGGATACAAGATTCAATCAATCGCTGAAAGTAATCATTACTCCGTGGTGAGAGATTATTGTGGACATGGAATTGGAAGAGTTTTTCACGAAGATCCTCAAATTCTTCATTATGGAATTCCAAATACTGGTTTAACTTTAAAGGAAGGCATGTGCTTTACAATAGAGCCTATGATTAACATTGGAAGTCATAAAACTAAATTATCAAAAAAGGATGGCTGGACGGTCGAAACGATTGATGGAAGATTATCAGCACAATGGGAGCATACCGTATTGGTTACTAATTCTGGATATGAGGTTCTTACCTTAAGAGAAGAAGAATCCTTAATATGAATCATTTCATAGCTGAAATAGGCTCTTATCCATTTGATAAATTGAGAAATTTACTTTCGAAAGTTTCTCCTGATAAAAAGAATAATTCTTTCATTAATCTTTCTGTAGGAGAACCGCAGAAGAATTCTAATCCGGAAGTTTTAAGAATTCTTAATAAAAACAAAAAACTTTTTTCACAATACCCACCAATGGACAGTATTTTTGATTTAACTTCTGCTTACAAAGATTACTTAAGTCAAAGGTTCGATATAAAAGTTTTATCAGATGAAAATATTCTGAATTTGGGAGGTACTCGAGAAGGAACTTTTTCAGTAATTCAGTCTTTATTTAATAGAGAAATGAAATCCAAAAAACCATATATTTTGATGCCAAATCCTTTTTACCAAATATATGGGGGAGCTTCTCTTTTAGCTGGGGGTATTTCAAAACATATCAATCTTAATGAAACAAATAATTTTTCTCTTGACCTTGATTCAATTAAAGAAAGCACATGGAAAAAGTGCCAAATTCTAGTCCTTTGCTCTCCGTCAAACCCTGCAGGTAGCGTGATGAGTGAAAAGGAGATTTTAAAAGTTATAAAACTTTCAAGAAAATATGGTTTCTATATCGTTAGCGATGAATGTTATGTAGATATTTATCGAAATAACCCTCCGAAAAGCCTAATCGAAGTTTCTTTTAAAAAATATGGAAATTTTAAGAACATATTGTCTTTACATAGTTTGTCTAAAAGATCTAACTTGCCAGGATTCAGATCGGGAATGATTTGTGGAGATAAAATCCTTATCAAAAATTTTAAAAAATATAGGTCCTTTCATGGAGTTAGTATTCCGATTCCTATCCAAATGGCTAGTTGTGAAGCATGGAGAGATGAAAAATTTGTTATTGGGAATAGAGATTTTTATAACGAAAATTTTTACTTAGCTAATAAGATTCTTGATTATAAACAGCCTGAAGGTGCCTTTTACATGTGGTTAGAAACTAAGAATGGAGAAAACTTTTCAAAAAAACTTTATAAAGAAAAAAATATTGTTACTCTTCCAGGGAAATACCTTGCAGTATCAAAAAATGGAAAGAATCCTGCAGAAAACTATGTAAGAATTGCACTAGTTCATAACAGAAAAATTGTTAAAGAGGCTTTAGAAAAGATTTCTGATATTTTATAAAATGACAAATAAAAGCTGGATTGCATTAGGAATTGGGAAAAAAAATAAAAAAGGTGAATACCTTGATATGTATTTCCATCCTAGCAATATTTCTTCATCCGACACAATATTAGAAGAATCCCCAGAATACGAGTTGGTTAAAGTATCTGATGCTCTTCCTCCATCCACAGTTCAGGAAACTTATCTAAAACTGCATTTAATATCACTTAGATTAGTAAAACCAAACCAAACAAATTTGGAAGGAATTTTTGGAATTCTTCCCAACGTGGCATGGACGTCTATTGGTCCAGTCGATGTTAGTGAACTATCGGAAAAAATAAATGAATACAAAACCAATGGCACAGCCATAAGAGTTTTCTCTTTAGATAAATTTCCGTCTCTCACTGATTATGTTTCGCTTACTGATGTCAGAATTGCTGATGCAAGCAGAGTGAGATTAGGTGCATATCTAGGATCCGGCACCACAGTGATGCATGAAGGATTTGTGAATTTTAATGCCGGTACTTTGGGTGAGGCTATGGTAGAAGGAAGAATCTCTCAGGGAGTTGTTGTAGCTGAAAATTCTGATATTGGAGGAGGTGCGTCCACAATGGGTACCCTGTCAGGCGGGAATGATATAAAAATATCGATAGGAAGAAACTGCCTATTAGGAGCAAACTCTGGTCTTGGAATTCCTCTTGGAGATAGATGCACTGTCGAAGCGGGCCTTTATCTTACAAGTGGAGCTAAAGTTGAGATGCTGGACGAAACTGGAAAAATAGTAAAATCACTGAAAGCCAAAGAATTAGCTAATAAAACTGATCTTTTATTTATTAGAAATTCTTTAACTGGAGCTATACAATGCAAAAAGAATTTGAATGTAAATAAGCTCAATAAAGATCTTCATGACAGCTGAAGATTTTGAGAAACCAAAAATAAATACAACCGCCGGTTTCTGGAGAAGAATCCTGGCCCTCCTCTATGACAGCCTGTTGCTTACAGGACTTATCATAGGATTTCTCTTAATAATTACTTTTATATTTGATAAATCCTTCGAAACTCCACTCGAAAGGTTATTCTTACAAATTTCTTATATATTTATAGGATTTTTGTTTTTTACCTATTTCTGGAAAGTTAATAATGGACAGACTTTAGGGATGCAAGTATGGAAAATAAAGATCGTAGGAGATTCAAATGAAGATCCTACTATTAAAAATTTATTGAAGAGGTGTTTTTTTGGATTTTTGTTCAATATTTGCTTTGGAGTGAATTATTTATATATTTTTCTTAATAAAGAAAAAAAATCTTTAAATGATATTTGGTCCCATACTAAAGTGATTAGATCCGATTAAGTCTTTAATAGCTTCAAACCAAATAAACCTACTATCAAAGAAGGGATCAATATAGCTAAGCCTGGAGAAATATTGTTAATGATTGCTATATTTCCGAGGATTTTTAATATCAAGTTAAAACCAAATGCCATTAATGAACCGAATAAAAGTCTTTCTAAATTTTTATTCTTCTCAAAAAATAAAATAGAAAGCGCGATTGACAAAATAATTATTGAGACTGCTGAAAGAGGCTCTAATAATTTTTTCCAAAACTCATAAGATATCTTCTTTTTCTCTCTTTCCGGTCCAGTTTGAGTAAGAATTTTATAAACTTGAGATAATGGAAGTTCTTTGATTCCTAAATCCTCATTAATTCCTACGTTTGGCCCCTCCTCCCAATAAAACTCAGAATAATTTTTATTTATTATCAAATCGTAAGCATCATTTAATTCCCATTTTTCTTCTTTTATTTCAAATGATTTGGCTTCAATTATTGACTTTAATCTTTTGTCTTCATTTAGGAAATAAAGTTTTATATTAGATCCAGAATTATCTTGAAAGGAATAGTTGGCAAGAACGTTATTTTTTTGTAGCCATTCAGATTGAATCGTTGTTTCTTGATCTTTAAATTTAATATTCTTGGCTAAAATTTCTAATTTTGGGGTAACGAATTCGAAACATAATAAAGTAACTATTAAAAAGATAATTATTGGTTTCAGAATATTAATAACGTTGATTATGATGGATTTGCCTAATATTTGAGCAGCTATTAATTCACCGGAATCATTCAAAAATCCAAAAGTTAAAATTGCCGAAATTACCGCACATAAAGGTAATATTTCACATAACCTACTAAGCGAAATATAAAAAATATACTGAAGAATTTCTAAAAATGAATAATTTGAATTCAAATCCTCCAATTCTTTTACAAAATTTAAAAGAAGGTCTAATGAAAATATTAAAAATGAAACAAAAAAGAGAATTTTTAAAGATTCTCTAAAAAAAATCTTATCGATTGTATCTCCAAAGATTACATTCATAACCAAGCTTTATAAAAAAATGAAATTAAAAAATAGAATTACTAAAAAGAAGAAAAAGGAAAGTTGAAAGAACCATTTTTTTGAATATTTTCTTGCTATAAAAGAATTTAAATCTAGTGCGTAATTATTTAAGCTAAAAAGAAAAAGTCCAAGGCTCAAATAAACTGAATGAATTATTAAAAAAATCTGTAAAGGACTTAAAACTCCTTCTTCAACAAAAACTTTTTGTCCAATTACTAATCCATAATAAGACAAGAATATAACCAAACCTGAAAAAATTAATAAAAACCTTCCGCTTTCATGCATCCTCAAACTCAATGGAACGGCTATCAAAACTGAAACTATCAACATCAGACTCAAAGAAATTCTTTCAAATATTTCAGAAAGATAAATGCTTGAATCAATATTACTTATTAATTCATTCCAATTTTTAGTTTTTATATTTTCATTTATAACAACATCATTTTTTGGGAACAAAAAAAATAAATTTTTAAAATCTAAAAATAAATCATTTTTTTTCAATGGAATTACTAATTCACCTTTGATAAATGTTATTTGATTGTAAGAATCATCTGAGGAACTTGCTGAAACTTCTTCAGAACTCAATATGTAATCGAGATCTTCAGATTCAATTTTTGCAAAAATATTTTGAAATCCTAAATCTGAAGCTCCTTCAGCATAAAAAACACCATTAAGTTCTTCAATTTCATTTACCTTTCCTTCTCCCATTAACTTGAAATTGTCTGCGAAAGATTGAGAATTTGAGAGAAATCCAAGTCGCTCATTTGAGGAAGGAGAAATAAAAAAAGAATTTAAAATTAAGAAGAGAGAAATTACTAATGAAGGAATTACAGTTAATGCAACAAGTTTTAAATTGCTCAAACCAGCCTGACTGGCGAAAGTTATTTCATTTGTTTTTTTTAAATTATATATAGAGATCAAAGTGCCAATAAACACTGAGGTCGGTATCACAACTTCTAATATTGAGGGAATTGAGAATATTAAAACAAGACTTACAAGACTTGGGTACAACTCTCCGTTTGAAGCTTTTTCTAAAAAATCAATTGATTCGTTAAAAAATAATATTCCAAATAAGATAACAAAAGTTATAAGCAACGTTTTTAACAGTTGGTTTAATATATAAAAAGATATTATTTTTGGCATAATAGTTTTTCAATAAACTTATTAAGTATTATCTAACAAATTTTGATTGGAGCAAAAATGAAAAAACTAATTTCTATAACGACAAATGAAAAAAAAATAAACTCGTTGCAAAGTCTTAACTCTGATTGTTTGGTGATCGGTATCAATGAAGATAAAAAATTAAATGATGTCACAAAAGTTTTGAACACTGCTTCTTCAGGTTCGATTAAGAAATTAATTGATAGGCAAGAATTGACTGGAGAACTAAAAAATCAACTTTACCTTCCTGAATTAAATGGTTTCAAGGCTAACAAAGTCTATTTTATTGGATTAGGTAAGAAAAATAAGGAGCTCAAGGAAGATGAATTTTCAACTTTAAGTACTGCCTTATCTAAAATTTCAATATCTGCTAATTCAAGAAATATAGATATTTTCCTTCCCGAAATTAAAGTTAAATCAAAAAATGCATCATGGGTATACAAAATTCTTGCAAGAGACATAGAATCTGGCTGTTATCAATATTTTTTTGATGGCAAAAAAAAACAACCAAAATATAAGCTTAAAAAAGTAAATTTTTTGAATTTAGAAGGGAAAGATTCAAAAACAAAAATTATTTCATCAATTAAAATAGGTCAAATTGTTGGTGCGGGAATGAATACTTCCAAAAACCTTGCAAATACTCCTGCGAATATATGCACTCCATCACATCTTGCTAATCAAGCTAAATTATTAGCAAAAACATATCCTTCAATTAAAACTAAAGTTTTAGGCGAGAAGGAAATGAAAAAACTTGGTATGGATTGTCTTCTTTCCGTAGGAAATGGAAGTGCTCAAGAATCAAAATTTATAATCATGCAATACTCTGGAGGTGAAAAAAAATCTAAACCTCATGTGATAGTAGGCAAGGGAATTACTTTTGATACCGGAGGAATTAGCATAAAACCAAGCCCAAACATGGATGAAATGAAATATGACATGTCTGGCTCGGCAAGCGTTTTTGGGACAATGAGGGCGATTGGTGAAATTAAACCCAAATTAAATATCATTGGAATTGTCGCTTCAGCAGAAAACATGCCTAGTAGCACGGCTACCAAACCAGGTGATGTAGTTAATACTCTATCTGGCCAAACAGTTGAAATTTTAAATACTGATGCTGAAGGAAGACTAGTTCTTTGCGATGCGTTAACTTACGTTGAAAGATACAAACCAGCTAGTGTAATTGATATTGCTACTTTAACTGGAGCGTGTGTTGTCGCGTTAGGTCACCAAGCAACAGGGCTTCTTTCTAATGACCAAGGATTAGCTGACAAGATTATGGAAAGTGGCTTTTCAAGTTGTGATAAAGCTTGGCAACTTCCATTATGGGATGAATACCAAAGTGATATCAGTAGTAAGTATGCTGATATTGCTAACATTGGAGGAAGAGCTGGAACAATAACTGCTGCATGTTTTCTTTCACGTTTTACAAAATCTTATAAATGGGCTCATCTAGATATTGCTGGCACTGCTTATGGTGGACGAGTAGGGAAAACTTCTAGCGGGAGACCCGTTCCTCTTCTTACGGAATATTTATTGTCTAGAAAATAAATATATGAATACTGTAAGCTTTATAAAAGCTGGAGATACAGAAGAAAAAGCTATAGATTTTGTTTGCGAGCTAACAGGAAAAATCACTTATAAAAATTTTTCATTATTTGATTCGAAAAAAATAAGCATCAGATGTTCCAATGCTGAACAAGCTTCAATTCTTGATGAAAGATTATGGGGATATCCAAAAAATATATACATACCTCATAAAATAACAACTCAAAAGGATTCAAAGGATTGTGACGTTCTTATCTCTTATCCAGGTTTAAAAAATGAAGAAGATTTCTTTTATCTTATAAATCTTAATCCTCAGATACCTTCTAATTATTGTGATTTTAGGAAAACTTATCAAATTGTAATAACCGATAATTCAACCTTTCAAAATATAGCTAGGGAAAGTTACAAGAAATGTCTAGGAGATGGGCTAAAGCCAGAATTTATAGAAGAAAATGAAAAAAATATTTGAACCAAAAAAAATAGAAAAAAAATGGTATTCCTACTGGGAGAAAAATAAGCTTTTTAGCCCTAAAGTTTCATCAAATAAGAAGCCATTTAGTATTATGATTCCTCCGCCAAATGTGACTGGCAGTCTTCATATGGGCCATGGCTTTCAAAATACTTTGATGGATACTTTATCAAGATATAAAAGATTAAAAGGTTTTGAAGTTCTCTGGCAACCTGGAACAGATCATGCTGGGATAGCAACTCAATTAGTTGTAGAAAGAAATCTCGAACAAAAGGGTCTTACAAGAGAAAAAATTGGTAGGAGTAAATTTGAAAAGGAGGTTTGGAATTGGAAATCAAGTTCAGGAAACATCATTTCTTCTCAATTAAAAAGAATGGGAGCTTCATTAGATTGGAACAGAGAGAAATTTACAATGGACAACGATTTCAGCGACGCTGTGACTGAAATATTTTGTTCCCTTTATGAAGAGGGTTTAGTTTATAGAGGTTATAGACTAGTAAATTGGGATGTAAGTTTACAAACTGCAATCTCAGATTTAGAAATTCTATCTGAGGAAGAAAACTCAAAAATTTGGCATATAGCTTATAAAAATAAAAACACAAATAAATCTATAGTAGTTGCAACAACTCGACCAGAAACGATGTTTGGTGATGTCGCAATAGCAGTAAACCCAAACGACAAAAAATATAAAAATCTTATTGGGGAAAGTTTTGAGGTCCCATTTTGTGAAAGGTCAATCGAAGTTATTGGAGACAAATATGTAGAAAAAAGTTTTGGTACAGGTTGTTTGAAAATAACTCCTGCTCACGATTTTAACGATTTCGAAATTGGCAAGAAACATAATTTACCAATAATAAATATTTTAAATAAAAATGGTCTCCTAAATGAAAATGTTCCAAAGAAGTATCAAAATCTTTCAGTTTTAAATGCTAGAAAAATCTTGTTAGAAGACCTAAAAAATAGTGGAGCTATTATTAAAGAACTTGACCACAAACATAACGTTCCCAGAAGTGAAAGGACAGGAGAGATTTTGGAGCCTATGTTAACTAAGCAATGGTATTTAAAATCTGATCAACTAGCTCAGGATGCTACAAGGTTAGTAAAAGATAAAAAAATAGAATTTATTCCTAACAATTGGGAAAAGACCTATTTTTCATGGATGAAGGATATAAGAGACTGGTGTATATCTCGACAACTCTGGTGGGGACACAGAATTCCGGCTTGGTACGATGAAAATGATAATGTTTATGTAGGTGCAACTGAAAAAACTGTAAGAAAAAAATATAATCTTACAAATGCTCAGAGATTAGAAAGAGATGAAGATGTTTTAGACACATGGTTTTCTTCTCAACTTTGGACATTTGTAACATTGGGTTGGCCCAAAAAAACAAAATTTTTAAAAAAATTTCATCCCACATCAGTTCTAGTTACAGGTTTTGACATAATTTTCTTTTGGGTTGCAAGAATGATAATGATATCTAATAAATTTCTAAAGGAAGTTCCTTTTAAGGAAGTTTATATTCATGGACTTGTTAGAGATGGCGAAGGTGAAAAAATGTCGAAGTCAAAAGGAAATATCATTGACCCCATTGACATTATTGATGGGATTAACTTAGAAAGTTTAATAGATAAAAGGACTGCAAACTTAATAAATCCAAAACAAAAACAGAAAATTAAAAATAAGACTGCAAAAGAATATCCCAATGGAATATCTCCATATGGGGCTGATGCTATAAGATTTACTTTTTGTTCTCTTGCTTCAGGAAGTAGAGACATAAATTTTGATTTAAAAAGGGTCGAAGGATACAGAAATTTCTGTAATAAATTATGGAATGCATCAAGATTTATTTTGTTGCAATGTAACGAAAACAAAATCGGCAAAGAATTTTCTAAGGCAAGCGAAGATTTGTGGATACTAAATGAATTCAATAAAACTCTGGAAGAATATTGTATGCATTTAGAAAGTTATAGATTTGACCTTGCAACTAAAGTTATTTACGAGTTTGTTTGGGATATTTACTGTGATTGGTATATTGAGTTCTGTAAAACTAGATTACAAGATAAAAATTTAACTGACAGAGATAAAGGGTTAATTTTAAATTCTTTAGTGACATCTCTTGAATCAATTTTGGTTGTTTTACATCCAATAATTCCTTTTATAACTGAGGAAATTTGGCAACAATCAAAGAAATATCACAAATTTAACAAAAAAAGTATATCCCAAAGAGATTTTCCAAAAATAATAAAGTCAAAGAAATCCTTTAAAGAAATAGAAATTATTAAATCTACAATATCAGGTATAAGAAACTTTAGGGCTGAAATGAGGCTGTCTCCTAAAGTAAAAATAGATTTATGTTTAGATAAAAAAAATAAAACTTTTAAAATTCTAAATAACTATAAGTTATACCTTGAAAAACTTGGTGGAATTGACAATATTAAACATGAATCTAATCCTCCGCCCTCCTCTATAATTCTTATTACTGATGATAGGTTATTTATTCCCCTTAAAGGTCTTATAGATTCAGATAAAGAAACAGAAAGAAATTCTGAAAATTTAAAAAAATTGAACATTCAATATGAATCCTTGAATAAACAATTAAGAAATGAGAAATTTATTAATAATGCTCCAAAAACTTTGGTTAAGGAAAGAAGAAAACAAATGAGAGAAATAAAATCTAAAATTTCTGATACTAAAAATCATCTTAAAATATTAAAAAAAGTATAATTTTATTTTGTGGTTAAGAGGTGCTACCGCTGGGCTAATTGTGAGTCTTTTAGCAGCTGGACTTTATAATTTTCTTTTTCAAGAGAGTTTTTATAGAGCTTTTCTATTTATTTTCTTTTCAACTTATATCTCCAGTATGATCATGGTTTATGGAAAGGAAATAAAATATAGACTTAAAAGGGAAAAAGGAACTATTAAATGGTTTGATCCAAGCAAAGGTTATGGTTTCCTTGAAAGAGATAAAGGCGGTGATCTTTTTATTCATTTTGCCTCTGTGAACGAAAAAGACAGAAAAAGTTTAAAAGAAAATACTAGAGTAAGTTACAAAGTTGTTTCAAGTGTTAAAGGACCGCAAGCTAATGAAATAAAAATTATTTAGTTTTTCTCATATAAAATCTAATCTTGTTTTGCTCAATTTTTTTTTTATAAACTTCAAAACCAAATTTTTCGTAAAATTCTTTCGTATCCTCCCTAGAAGTTAAAATTAAAGAACTGCTATTGAATTGTTTTTTTCGAATCTGAAAAATATAATCCATTAAAATTTTTGCAACCCCTTTGTTTCTATAATCTTTGGACACTGAAAATCTTTGTACCGATACATCTCTATCTGAATCTGGCCAAAGTCTGGAATAGGCAACTAATTTTTCTTTTATATAGATTAGTAAATGACTACTTTCTTTATCGATTTTTAAGTCATCGTATATTTTATCCCCTTTACTTTTTTCTCTGAGATCTATTATTTTCTGAAAACTTTTTTCATCAATACCTGTAAAATTTTCACACTTTTTAGTGTAAATATCTTCAATTGCATCCATTAATTTTTAAGGACAAGGATTAGGGCATTCGGAATGAATTTTATCTAATTCATCCAATACGTCGTCAGATAATTGAGTTTGTTCGCTTTCTATAGCAAGCTTAAGCTGGTCCATGGTAGTTGCTCCAATTATGTTTGAAGTCACAAAGTCTCTCGAATTAACAAAAGCATTGGCCATTAACGAAGGATCTAAATTTGATTGTTCAGCCAGATTTACATATTTTCTTATAGCCGATTCAGCGCTGGGAGTTTCATATCTTTGTCCTCTTCCAAATAATTTAGTTCTAGATCCTTCTGGGAGTTTTCCATCTAAATACTTTCCTGATAGATAACCTTGAGCTAAGGGAGAATATGCTAACAAGCCTACTTTACTTCTATGGAAAAACTCTGACATCCCACTTTCATAATTTCTATTTAGGAGATTGTAAGCATTCTGCACAGATTGAACTCTCGGGTAAGATTTGTACTCTGAAATATTCAAAAATTCAGATAATCCCCATGGAGTCTCATTAGAAAGCCCAATATGCCTTACTTTCCCAGTTTTTACTATTTCTTCTAAGACTTCTAAAGTTTCTTCGATAGGAATAGACTCTAGATCGTAATGCTTATAAAAACCTAATCCCCCTCCAAAAATATTTAAAGCTCTATCAGGCCAATGAAGTTGATACAAATCAATATAATCAGTATTAAGTCTTTTTAAACTTCCCTCAATTGCTTCTTCTATATTTTCTTTATTTAATCTTGTTTCACCCCCTCTAAACCATTTCATTCCACTTCTGCCAGCAACTTTAGTTGCTAGAATAATTTTTTTTCTATTTCCATTTTTTTTAAACCAATTACCTATTATTGTTTCGGTACTTCCTTGTGTTTCTGCTCTTGGAGGAATGGAATAGAGTTCAGCGGTGTCAAAAAAATTAATGCCTTGTTCTAAAGCATAATCCATTTGCTCAAAGCCTTCTTCTTGAGTATTTTGTTGCCCCCAGGTCATAGTTCCAAGACATATCAGACTGACATCAATATCGGTGTTACCTAATTTTTTATATTGCATTTAATACCCCCTATTAAAACTAATTATTTTTCTTAAAAAGAAAAGAACAAACCTAGAAACACTAACAAATGAAGATAAATGCATATGTTTTGTATAAATGAGTCCATCTTCTCTTCCTTCTGACAATCTATAATAATTTTTCCTTTTTCCCACTTTTTTGTAATTATTCTTTTTATAAAAATTAATTGCGCTTATATTACTATTTCTAACTTCTAAGAATATATCTGAAACTCCCTTTTTAGTAAGTTCTTTTTCAGTTTTACTTAAGAGTTTTTGACCTAACCCCTGTGATCTAAATTCAGGGTGAATTGATATATTCAAAAGGTGAGACTCAGTAAAATTAACTGTAGAAATGCAAAACCCTAAAAGAAGATCTTCTTCAAGAATTACAATATTTTGGTAACTTGAATTTATACAGTCAATAAAACTTCCTATTGACCAAGGGGTTGGATTAGACAATTTTTCTATTTCCATAACTTCATCTAAATCTTTAAATTCTAGAGGCTTAAATTTAATAATCTTTTTTCCAGGCATTTTTTCTCATGTTTGAATCAAGCATAAATTCTTCTAGGCGATCAGGTTTTATGGTTTCATTTTCAATAAAAAAATTCATAATTTCATTTGAATCTTTTTCTTTAAAATCTAGTCCAAAGGACATGGACAAAGAAAATAAGAACGTTATTTCTTCCGAGCTAAATTTTTTAGTTTTAATCTTTAAAATTTTATTTTTTTTAAATAGAAAATCTTTTTTTAATTTCCATTTATCAAAGTTTAATTCTTCTAAGATATACTCACCAAATTTCATTCAATTAATCCTATATAATATTTTAATCCAAGTCTAAAAATAAAATTGAAAGAAATTATAAATAGTTCAGCTTCTAAATATTCTGCTTTTAAAAAAGTAGAACTTAAGGAAAGAAAATGGCCAGAAAATCAAGTGATTCAACCCCCTATTTGGTGCAGCGTCGATCTAAGAGACGGAAATCAAGCTTTAATTGAGCCTATGGGTGTTGAGAGAAAACTTAGGTTCTTTTCAATGCTTGTAGAACTTGGATTCAAACAAATTGAAATAGGCTTTCCATCAGCTTCAGATACAGAGTTTAATTTCGTCAAAGAATTAGTTAAACAAAAACTGATACCTGACGACGTTCAAATACAAGTTCTTACTCAGGCAAGAGAACATTTAATCAAAAGAACTTTTGAATCAGTTGCTGAATGTAAAAATGTAATTGTTCACCTATACAATTCTACCTCGACGCTGCAAAGAAAAGTTGTTTTTAATAAAGATAAAAAGGGTATTACAAAGATAGCGACCGATGGAGCCGAATTAGTAAAAAATTTGTCATCTGAAATGAGTGGTATTAATTGGCAATTTCAATATAGCCCAGAAAGTTTTACTGGAACAGAGTTGGAATACGCTCTAGAAGTCTGTAACAGCGTTAATGAAATTTGGGAGCCTACTGAATCAAAAAAGACCATTATGAATTTACCTGCAACAGTTGAATTATCCACACCGAATATTTATGCGGACCAAATAGAATGGATGTCAGACAATCTTATTGATAGAAATAATATTTTGCTAAGTCTCCACCCACATAATGATAGAGGTACAGCAGTGGCTGCAGCTGAACTAGGACTCATGGCTGGAGCTGATAGGATTGAAGGAACTCTATTTGGTAATGGAGAGAGAACAGGAAACGTCGACATTGTGTCTTTAGCTCTAAATCAACTAACCCAAGGAATAGATCCAAAGTTAGATTTTTCTGACATCAATAAAGTTATGAGAGAGGTAGAATATTGTAATCAACTACCCGTCCATCCTCGTCATCCTTATGCTGGTGATTTGGTTTTTACTGCTTTCTCTGGCTCTCATCAAGACGCCATCAAAAAGGGTTTTGAAGCTATGAGGGAATCAAATGACCCTAAATGGGCAGTTCCTTATTTGCCTATAGATCCTGCAGATGTGGGAAGAACTTACGAGGCTGTAATTAGGATAAATAGCCAATCTGGTAAGGGGGGCGTTGCATACTTGCTAGAAAAAGACCACGGCCTATCACTACCTAGAAGATTACAAATCGACTTCTCTAAAGTTATCCAAGAAATAACGGATGATAGCGGTAAAGAAATTGAAATTGAAGAAATTTGGAAAGAATTTAGAAAAAATTATATTGACTTTGGAACGAGCTTAAAATACTTAAGCCATAATATAAATTCAGAGAATTCTTCTGAAAAGACTAACTCTGATATCTTAAGACTTAACGTAAATTTTAAGGGAAAAGAGGTTGAAATAAGTGGCGAGGGAAATGGTCCCATTGAAGCCTGTATAAATGCTTTAAGTGAGTTACTTCATTCGCCAATAAAAATATCGGATTATCATCAACATGCTATTTCATCTGGCGCAGATGCCTCAGCAGCTGCTTATATTGAAATAACTATAAAAGATAAAACTTTCTGGGGAATAGGAATTAACTCAAATACTGTTGCAGCTTCTTTTGAGGCAATAATTAGCGGTATCAACAAATCTATAGATTAGATTCCGCAAAAAGCACACCTTTTTTTATTCTCAAACATACGTAATTTTCCTTCTCTTTAGAACCCCAGATTAATTTAGGTTGACTCGATTTCTTAGCATTTAGAAAAGATTTTGTTATTTCTTCTAACACTTGAGAATTTGGCAAGTTACATTTTTTTAGTTCTAGCCAACTCAAGATTAATATCTTTTGATGTTCCAAATCATATTTTTTTAATTTCTCTAGATTAATATTTTCTCCATCTAGAATTTTCTTAAGTTCTTGGATTGAAACTTTCCTTAAAAATTCGTAAGAAGCCTTGTGATTATCAATATATTTAGAAATACTTTTCCTATAATTAGGCCACCTTGCAGAAATTTTTGGTAAAACTTCATTGCGCATATAATTTCGATCGAATTTAGTATCGTCATTCGAATAGTCTTCAACATATTTTAAATCTTTATTTTTTGCTATTTGGATAAGATCGAACTTTGTAAGTTTGAGAAATGGTCTTATTAAAAAACCTTTTCCTAAATTTCTTTTTATTGGAATAGATGAAGAGCCTTTTAAACCAGAACCCCTCAACATTCTAAATAATAATGTTTCAATTTGATCATCTAGATGATGGCCCATGAACAAGATTTCATCCTTCCTCAAAACCTTTGCAAAAATGTTATATCTTTCTTCTCTCATCAAAGACTCAAGACTAGATCCCTTTAAATTATTAGAATTAAAAAAAAATTTTTTAAACTTAAATCCATAATTTTTACAAAAGCTCTCACAATGCTTCTCCCATTGCTTGGAATGTTTAGATTGTTCATGATTAATATGTATTGCCACAACGTCACATTTTGCATCTTTAGCTGCTTCTCCGACTTCATGAAGCAGGACTGTAGAGTCAACTCCTCCGCTATATGCAACGTAGCAAGTCTTTTTTTCTACTAGATGAGGAACTATCAGAGATTTTGGATCAATCAATTATTAAACCAAGCCATAAGACATAATTTTCTCATATCTTTTTTTTAGAATTTCATCTATGTCTTGAGCATTTAAATTATTAAGAGTTTTTTCAATGGAATTGCTTATCAAGTTACAAGACCTGCCTAAATCTCTATGAGCTCCGCCTAAAGGCTCCGAAATTACTTCGTCTATTAATCCAAATTTAATTAAACTTTCAGCATCAACTTTCATGGCTTTTGCTGCTTCATTAGCCTTTGATTTATCTCTCCAAACAATTGAAGCACAAGCTTCTGGTGATGCAACCGCGTATATTGAATATTCCAACATACAAATGTGATCTCCAACCCCTATCGCCAAAGCTCCTCCTGAACCTCCTTCACCCGTAATGATTACAATTATTCTAGTTTTTAGATTTGATAGAGTACTCAAATTCTTAGCTATAGCCTCGCTCATACCTCTCTCTTCGCTTTCTATACCAGGATAAGCTCCAGGGGTATCTACAAATGTTATTAATGGCAAATTAAAATCTTCTGCGAGTTTCATAAGCCTCTCTGCTTTTCTGTAACCTTCAGGCTGGGCCATACCAAAGTTTCTATTTAACTTATCTTCAGTACTTTTACCTTTTTCGTGGCCTAATAGAATTACAGGTGTGTTCTTAAATTTTGCTAATCCTCCAATAATGGCTCTATCGTCTCCAAAAGTTCTATCGCCATGTAGCTCGTCAAAATCGGTAAAAATATTTTCTATGTAATCAGAAAAATGAGGTCTATGAGGGTGTCTCGCAACTTGAACCTTTTGCCAAATATCTAACTTACTGTAGATTTCCTTAGTAATTGTTTCAATTTGATTACTTATATCTGAAATTTCCTTAGAAACTGCATTTTCATTTTTTGAGGAAGTCTCTAGGTTCTCTATTTTGCTTTCAAGATCGCTAATTGGTTTCTCAAATTCAAGGTATGTATAAGCCATTTAATGTCTCAAATAGTATTGTAAATCTATGTTTTTTATCCCACAGGTCTTCTTTAAAACCTCAAAATTATCATTAGTTAAAGAAATATTAAAGTCTTCTCTTAGATCCATTCCTACTTTTCCATCTTTAGTGTGATAATTTAATTCAACTGGGCAACCATCAGACGTTTTTTCTAAAGAAAAATTTTGTAAGTTTTCAATCAATTTTTCAATTTTTCTCGGCTGATTTTCTGAAATGTTAATTAATAATTTTCTTGCAAATTTTATTCTTGCCTCCTCTAAAGTATAAAGTTTTGATACTCTCATCTTTTTTGCCAGTCCAAATTTTTTGATTTTTTCCATACTTTCTTCAATGACCTCACCATCTGCAATTATAATTTCGTGTCCATTAAAAGATAAGTTAGATTGATCAAGAACTTCCTGGTTTATAGTCAGTTCAATTCTGTCGGAATTATCGTCTAAAGTAGCAAAAACAACAGTGCCCCTTCTAGTTTGTATTCTATTATGAGAAATAATAATTCCACAGCATCTTTGGTGATTTTTGCCTAAAATAAGATCTTTAATTTTTATTGGAGATATTTGTTCTAATTCCCACAGATTTTCATCAACTGGATGATATTGAAGATGATAGCCCAAAGATTCAAATTCCAATTTTGAAGTTTCATTTGAAATGTAAACTTCATCTAATTCCTTTTTTTCTCTGATGGTAAATTCTTGAACACCAAACATGTCTGTCTGGCCGTTTTCAAGATTTTCTAGTTCTTGTCTTGCTAGTTTTAAAATATCTTCCATCTGTTCTAAAAGTTTAAACCTATCTTCAGAAAATATATCCATTGCCCCACTTTTTATCAGAGGTTCTAAACATCGTTTGTCTACCTTAGATAAATCAACTCGAAGACAAAAATCTTTTAAACTTTTAAATTCCCCCTTACTTCTCACTTCAATAATATTCTCTATAGCTGAATCTCCAACTCCCTTTATAGCGCCGAGACCGAATAAAATATTTTCTTCATTTAAAGAAATAAAATCCTTTGAGCTTTTATTTATATCTGGCGGATTAATTTTTAATCCTAATGAGTGAGAATCATCTATGAGGATTTTGATTTTATCAGTATCATCTAGTTCAGATGATAGAGCAGACGCCATAAATTGCGAGGGATAATGTGATTTTAACCATGCAGTTTGATAAGAGATAAGTGCATAAGCTGCAGAGTGAGATTTATTAAATCCATATCCAGCAAATGTTTCAATTTGATCCCATAAATCTTCAGCAACTCTTTTAACTTTATTTTTATTTTGAGCTCCTTCAATAAAACTTTCCTTCTGACTTTCCATAACTTCAGGAATTTTTTTTCCCATGGCCTTTCTTAGAATGTCAGCCTGTCCGAGAGTGAAACCTGAAAATTCTTGAGCTAGTTGCATGACTTGCTCTTGATAAACTATGACCCCGTAAGTACTATTTAAAATTTTCTCAACTTCTTTATCTTTTGAAAAATCAATTTTTTCTGTTCCATTTTTTCTATCAATATATGTATCCACCATTTTCATTTCTAATGGCCCCGGTCTGTAAAGCGCAATCATGGCAATAATATCTTCAAAGTTATTGGGTTTTAATTTTATTAAGTACTCACGCATACCTCTCGATTCCATTTGAAAAACAGCTGTTGTGATTCCTTTCTGAAGTAGTTCGAATACACCTTTATCTTCTAGATCTAAGTCGTCTAAATCAATTGGTTCTAAATTAATAGAATTTCTAAAATCATTTATTTGTAGCAAAGCATTATTTATCACCGTTAAAGTCTTTAATCCTAAAAAATCAAATTTTTGTAAGCCTACTGCCTCTATATCCTCCATGCAGTATTGAGTGGCGTAGCTTTGCGGAATATTTTCGTCAAATGTATCTGCATCTAGATATAAAGGTGAAAAATCATTTATTGCTGAAGGTGCTATTACTACACCTGCAGCGTGCTTGCCAACACTTCTGGTTATACCTTCCAATTTAAGTGCCATCTCAAATATTTCTGATGCATCTTCATCAATTTTTAAAATTTGTTTCAAATCTTTACTTTCTTTTAAAGCTCTTTCTAAAGTCATTTCAGGACTAAAAGGGATAAGTTTTGCAATTTTATCCCCTAGGCTGTAAGACTTTCCTTGAGCTCTAGCAACGTCTCTGACAACTGCTCTTGCAGCCATTGTTCCAAACGTACAAATCTGAGCCACA
Source organism: uncultured SAR86 cluster bacterium (assembly GCA_902527995.1). GTDB lineage: Bacteria > Pseudomonadota > Gammaproteobacteria > Magnimaribacterales > AG-339-G14 > AG-339-G14. Next base: position 9,511 of record CABZRA010000010.1, on the reverse strand, counting down.
GCATGCTTTCCATATTTGTTAGTTACATATTCTATGACTTTTTCTCTACCATCTCTGCAGAAGTCTATATCAAAGTCAGGGTTACTAATTCTGTCTGGATTAAGGAACCTTTCAAATAAAAGGTCATATTTCATAGGATCTAAACCGGTAATTCCCAAAGCATAAGCTATAAGTGATCCTGCTCCAGAACCTCGGCCGGGGCCTACAGGAACTTTGTTGGTTTTAGCCCAATTTACAAAGTCAGCCACAATCAAAAAATAACCTTCATAGCCCATTTTCAAGATAGTATCTAGTTCATAGTTAAATCTTTCTAAGTACTCTCTAGGCAGTTCTTCGAGGACATTAAATTTAGTTTTTTCAAGAATCCCTTTTTCAGACAGTTTCCTCAAATATTCAGATTCTCTCATCTCGTCAGGAGTTTCAAAATCAGGCAAAACATAAATACCTGTTTTGATTTCAAGATTACACTTTTTTGAAACTTCAAAGGCATTGTCTATCGCCTCTGGAATGTCTTTGAATAATTCTTGCATCTCTTCAAATGATTTCAGATATTGATTTTCCTGATAATCTCGTTTTCTTCTGGGATCGCTTAAAACATATCCAGATTGAATACTCACTCTAGTTTCATGAGATTCAAACTCATTTTGGTTTAAAAATCTGACTCTATTTGAAGCAATTATCGGAATATCTGAAGATTTTGATATCTCTATAAGAGAGTTATTACACTTTTCTTCATTCTCAAAACCGACTCTCGTAATTTCTAAAAAAAAGTTCTCTTGAAAAATATCTTTAAAAAAACGAGCTTGTTTTTCTGCTAAGTCATATTTATCTGCCAAAACTGAATTTGCAATTTGGCTTTCTAGACCTCCGGTAAACATTATTAAGCCTTCTTTATGTTCTTTTAAAATTTCTAAATTAACAAGACATTCATTTTTTCTTTTTCCATGGGTATTGGCATGAGATATCAACTTCATAAGATTTTTATAGCCCTTTAAATCTCTAACTAATAGAGTTAATTGACCTTTAGAATTTTCTCCTTCAAAAATTATTTCAGAGCCACAAATTGGTTTGATGCCATTTTCTCTCATAGTCTGATAAAAATTTACAAATCCAAAAAGATTAGAGTTATCTGTTATTGCGACGGATTCAAATCCTAGATCTGACGTTTTTTTCGCAAGATCTGCCATATTAATGAGGCCATCACTGATTGAGTATTCAGAATGCAAGCTTAAATGACAAAATTTATTCATTAATGTTTTTGATTGGACTAAAAGATTTCCTATGTTCTTTTATTATTCCATAAGTGTTAATGGCTTCTATATGTTTTTTTGTTGGGTAGCCTTTATGAGCCGAAAAACCGAACTCAGGGTACTTTTTATCTAGTTTTTTTAGTAATTCATCTCTATAAACTTTTGCAATGATTGAAGCAGCCATAACTTCGGGAACTAAGTCATCTGCTTTTATTAAAGATACTAAAGGATATTCAGATTCAAAAGTATCTATTCCATCCACTATTATTTTTTTAGGAGGATAACTTAAATCTGACGTAGCTTTTTGCATTGCTAAAATTGAAGCTCTTTTAATGTTGATTTTGTCTATGATTTTTGAAGAAACAACGCCAATAGAAATTGATTTAGCTTTGTTTTTAATTTCTTGAGCAATCTCACATCTTCTTCTTTCAGAAAGTTTTTTAGAGTCTTTTAGCCCATAGATTTTCACTCCCCCCAACATTACCGCAGCCGCAACGACAGGCCCGACTAAGCTTCCTCTTCCAACTTCATCAACACCTGCAATCAAATCTTCCAAAATATTTACAGGGACTCTATTACAGAAAAAAATTTAGATTTATTATTATTGATCAAAGATCTATGAAGAATTTCGAAATTTAATTTCATTTCTTTATCATCTTCATCCATCAAAATATCTAATTCGTGCACAAGATTCTTTAAATTTACTTGAGATTGAATTAATTCTTTTACTATTTTTTTTCCGCTTAAAATATTTGGAAGAGAAATATATTTTGAATGGATTAATCTCGTTAAGATGAAATAACTCAAAGAATTAGTTTTGTAAATTACAAACATCGGTGTTTTACATAATGCGCTTTCAAGTGTTGCTGTTCCAGAAGTTATAATTGAGAAATCAGAAGCTGACAAAACATTTTTTGAATCGTCATAAATTATAGACAAATTATCCAGTTCATTGAGCTTTTCTTCAAAACCAAATTTTTTAGAATTTTTTGTCAAAGCAAGTATGAATTTCAATCTAGAATTGTGATTTTTATAATATTCAACCAAAGAAAGTAAATCATTGATGTGTTTCTTTATTTCAGAATCTCTGCTCCCAGGAAGAAGTGCAATATGAACTTTAGATTTATCTAAACTTAATTTATCTTTATATTTGTCTTTATTAATATCTAATTCTATTTTTTTAGCTAAAGGATGACCCACAAAACTTGATTTCAAATTATGTTTTTTTAAAATCTCAGTTTCAAATTTATATAAGCAGAAAATGTGATCTAAGTAACTAGAAAAGTTTTTTATTCTCTTTTTTCTCCAAGCCCATACTTGAGGACATACATATTGAATTGTTTTTATGTTGGTTTCCAATTTTAATTTTCTAGAAATACCAAGGTTGAAAGCTGGACTATCTACTCCAATAAAAACATCTGGTCGCTCAGCGATAATGTAATCTATAAGTTGTTTTCTTCGTTTTAAAAGTTTTTTTAAGGAAAAAAGAGGCTCAATAAGCCCCATTTTTGAAATCTCTTGAAAAGGAAATAAGGGTTCAAGGCCCTTTTTTTTCATTTTTTCACCGCCTAAGCCTATAAATTTAATATCATTTCTATGATCTCTTAAAGAATCAATTAGGTCAGATCCTAAAATATCTCCTGATTCTTCTCCAGCGGATATGGCTATTTTCACTTTTAGATTTACCTAATTATTCCTCTGTCTGAAATTTTTATTGAGTCCAGAAGTAAATTAATCTCTGGTATGTGATTGAAATTTTTTTTTATTTCTTTTCTTGCTTCAAGCAGAGGTATTTTTCTCATATATAAAATTTTATATGCCTCTTTTAATGAGAAAGAGCTTTCTTTAGACATATTTAATCTAGATATACCAGTGGTATTAAGTCCTCTAGCTTTTGCGGGATTTCCGCTTACTCTTACGAATGCTGGAACATCCTTTGAAACTGCGCTCCCCATTGCAGAAAAACTGTAAGCTCCAATGTTACAAAATTGATGAATAAGACTGAATCCTCCAAGGATCACCCCCTTTTCAAGCTTTACACATCCGGCAATAGCTGAATTATTTACCATTACAACATCGTCTTCAATAATACAGTCATGAGCTACATGTACGTAAGCCATAAATAAATTTCTAGAGCCTATTGTAGTTTTCGAATTCTCTTGAACGGTGCCTCTATTTACGGTTACTCCCTCCCTAAAAATATTATTATCTCCGATTTCTAGATAAGTTTTTTCTCCATCATATTTTTTATCCTGCGGGTCTCCTCCAATTGTTGCAAAAGAAAAAATTTTATTTTGCTTTCCAATCGAAGTCGGTCCTTCAATTAAAGCATGAGACCCAATTACTGATCCGGATTTTATTTCTACATCTGCACCAATTACCGAATAAGGTCCTATGGAAACATCGTTATCTAACTTAGCTGATTTATCTATTATTGCTGATGCATGAATCATTATTTTGGCCTGTCAGCACATAAAATTGTTGCGGAGCACACAAAATCATCTTCAACAGAAGCCTTACAATCAAATTTCCATATACCCCTTTTACTTGATATTTTTGTAGACTCTAAAATTAGTTTATCTCCAGGAATAACTGGCCTTTTAAATCTTAAATTATCTGCTCCAACAAAGTAATACATTGATCCTTCATCAGGTGTTTTACTCATTGTTTTAAATCCTAAAATTCCTGACGCTTGTGCCATAGCTTCAAGTATAAGGACCCCCGGAACTACACTTTTTTCTGGAAAGTGTCCTATGAAATAAGGTTCATTGTTTGTAATGTTTTTGTATGCCTTAATATATTTATCCAGCTCTAACTCGACAACTCTATCCACTAAAAGAAAAGGATACCTATGCGGTAAGTATCTTCTAATTTCCTCAATGTTCATCTTTTTTTTCTCTCAATCGCAATTTTTTTTAACCAATCTTTATGTTCCATTAAAACGGGTCCACCAGAATAAACTCCTTTATTTTTTATGTTATTTGTCACAAAAGTCATTGGATGAATTATAACTTCATCAACAATTTCTATATTATCAACTATTCCACACAAGCCTCCGATCATACAACTTTTACCTACTTTCACACTTCCAGCGATTGAGGTATTTGCGCCTATAATAGTATTTTCCCCTAAAAAACAATTGTGAGCTAAATGAATCTGATTATCTAATTTAACTCCATCATTAATTATTGTTTTTCCAGAAGAAGCCTTATCAATAGTACAACCTGCTCCTATCTCAACTGAATTTCCTATCTCCACATTTCCATGATGGATAATTTTCTCCCATTTTTTTCCGTTTTTAGCAAACCCTAAACCATCAGATCCAATGACTGCACCAGAATGTAATATACAGTCTCTGCCGATCACAGAATTTGAATAAATAGACACATTTGAGTGTATTAAAGTATTTTTTTTAATTATTGATCCAGATCCAATGTAAACTCCAGATTTTATTACTACTCCGTCTTCTATTTTTACGTTTGTTTCTATATTGCTATTGGGAGAAATTATCGCCCCTTCATGAATGACCGGAACGTTATCTTTTCTAGAAAAACCAACACTTTTAGGCATAAATAATTGACTACATTTAGCGTAAGCTAAATGAACCTGATCAGTAAACAGTTTATTTTTTATTGTATTTAGATCATCGCTTTTAGACAAAATTACAGCACCAGCATTCGTATTTTCAAGGTCTTTTTTAAATTTTTTTGAATAATAAAAAGAGATATCAGATTTATCCGCTTGCTTGAGATTATTTATTGAACAGACTTTATAATCTTGATCTCCCTCAAGGGACAAATCTAGGAGTTTAGCAATTTCGCTTAGTTTAAATTCTTTGTTTACCAAAATTAAAAGTTAATCTTTGCTATTTGCTTGATTTAATAGCTCTATTACCTCTGGAGTTATATTTATTAGAGGATTAGTACGATCATATGCCAGTAAAGCCTGACTATTAAAAAGTAAAGTTATCTTCTTCGCAACAATTAAATCGTTAACTACTTTCTGAACGTTTGGACCCTGATCTGCTTGAAGTTTTTGAACTATTTCATTTTCAAGAGTTTGCATTTTTTGAGTTAAGAACTGAATATCTTGATACAGTGATTGAGCTTTTTTTAATTTTTCTGCTTGTTCTTCATCAGACATAGTAGAAGAATCCTTATTGAGTTCATCAGCGATACTCAATCTTTCAGAATCTTTAAGTTGGGCTTCCTCCATTAATTCTTTATAGTCTGCTGATTCCCTCAGTTCTTCAAAACTCGTTCTAGCTAAATCTGTACCCAAAAAAATTGTTTGATAATCAATTACAGCTACTCCTTCTAAATTTGCCCAAGTTGTAAGCGATAAAATAGACATAATGAAGGACATAGTAAAGATAAATAACTTTTTCATAGAAATTCTCCTTTTGAAGCGATAAATATTAATGAAGTTTACCTTCTGAATAGGGTCTTTTTCCAGAAGAATTTTTAAAATTGGTTTCCTATTTCAAACTGAAAAGTTTCTGTCTCATCTAGTTCATCATCGCCAAATACAGAGGAGATTGCAAAAGACATTGGACCTAAAGCGGTAATCCAAGTGACTCCTATACCAACAGAATAACGTAATTCAGAAAGATCGAATTCGCTACAGTTTGTTTCGTAAGATTTACAATTATCACTAAAAACGTTTCCATAATCAAAAAATAAAGAACTTCTAACAGATCTAGAATCTTCTAAGAAAGGTATAGGGAAAATAAAGTCTAATCCGCCTTCCAGAGAATATGTGCCGCCGGTTGGTCTATTATAATTAGAGAAGAATGAATCATACACAGCTCTTGGGCCTAAAGAATTTTGTTCAAACCCTCGTACTGAATTAAGACCTCCCGCGTAAAAATTTTCATATGGAGGTGGCGTTTCAGTATCGCCATAAGCAAACAGTCCTCCAACTTCAGTCCTTAATGCAAATATGAAATTACCTAAAAGCGGTCTGAAATATTTAAATCTATGTGAAAGTCTTCCATATGTTATTGAGCTTCCAGGAACAGTTGCGGAAACAGAAACTACATTTAATGTCCCCGCCGTTGGGAAAAGACCTCTATTTAAAGAATTTCTTGTCCAAGAGGCTCCAAAAGTAAGAGATTCAAATTTCGAACCTTCCGTTGATATAAAGTCCAACAACTGACGCGAAGATAATATATCGGTTTGTAAATCGGTCTGATCCAAAGAAGCTGAAAGACTTAATTGAGAAATCTCATTGATTGGAAGTACAAATTGAACAGAGCCTCCAAAAGATTCTGTGTTATAGGCAGATATGTTGAAGTTTGAATAGTCACTTGACCTAATATATGCTCCATATCCTAAGCCGACACCATCTGGATTAAAGTAAGGATCAAAAAAATTAAATGAAATATTTGTTTGCCAATCACTGTAGTTAATTCCTACCCCGATACTATTTCCAGTTCCAAATGCGTTACTTTCAGAATAGTTTGCACCTAGGCTAAAACCATAGGCACCGTAACCTAAACTTCCAGCTATAGATCCAGAAAACTCTTCTTCAACTGTGAACTCAATATCAACTTTATCTTGCTCTCCAGGGACTGGGATTTTTTCGTAATCTACTTGTTTAAAAAATCCTAAGCGATCAAGTCTTAATTTGGACCTTTCCAATAAAGAATTGGAGGCCCATGCACCTTCCATTTGACGCATTTCTCTTCTTAGAACAACGTCATGTGTTCTTTCGTTTCCATTAAAATTAATATTTCTAATATAAGTTCTTTGTCCCGGCTCTATGAAAAAAACAATATCAACAAGGTTTTCTTCAATTTTCTTTATATTTCCAGAAACTTCAGAAAAAAGAAATCCTTCGTTATTTAGAAAATTATTAATACTTTCTTCAGAAAAAGTGATGAGCTCTTGTGAAAAAATTGAATCATTTTGTGCAAAAATAAGTCTTTTGACTATATTTTCATCAACTGGTAAATCTCCAGCGAGTGAAATTTCATTGATTTTGTAGATTTCTCCCTCAAAAATATCTATTGTAATGAATAGTTGTTGTTTATCTTCTGAAATAGAAATAATTGAGTTATTGACTGAAAAATTTAAATACCCTCGGTTTTTGTAAAAAGATTCTAAGCTTTCTAAGTCTCCTCTTAAATTTTCTTTTGAATAAGGAGTATTTGTTCGAAAAATAGATAACCAAGTTCTTGGTCTTAATTTAAATATCTTTTTTAATTCATCTTCAGTAAATATTTTATTTCCTACGATATTAATTGTTTTAAGTTCAGCCGTTTCACCTTCCTCGATTTCTACACTTAGCTTTACTCTGTTCCTTGGGAGAGGATCTGACAATACTTCTACCGAAGCACCATACTTTCCTTGGGAAACGTATTGCCTCTCTAACTCTGAGCTTAAATTTTCAAAAACAGATCTTCTAAAAAGAGCTCCTTCAAAAATACCTGAATTTTTAAGTCCATCTAATAAATTTTCTGTTTTGATTGCTTTGTTCCCTTCTATTAGAATTTCGTCAATTGTAGGTCTTTCTTTTAAGTTGATGAGCAAAGCATTTCCATCTCTTCCAATTTTTATATCGTCAAATTGCCCTGATGCAAATATTGATTTAGATATTTCAATAATTTCTTCTTGATCTATAGAATCGCCAATAGAATAAGGAATTTCAGAAAAAACACTCCCAGCAGACACCCTTTGTAAACCACTTATTTGAATATCTTCTATAATCCAAGCAGAGGAGAACAAAAAATTTGGCATTAACAAAATAAATAATAATAAACTCTTTATTAATACCTTTTTCACTCTCTAAGCACCTGAAAGTCTTGAAATATCATTTATAAAAACAAAAATCATTAGAAAAAGTACCATTGAAAGCCCGACTCTATAAACAAAATCTAAAGTTTTAGGGGAAATAGGGGAGCCTTTTAGTCTTTCAATTGTTAAAAGGCAGATTTGTCCACCATCTAAAATTGGGATGGGAACCAAATTTATAACTCCAAGCCCAATACTTACAAAACTCATAAGCATTAAGAAAGAGTATATCCCGCCGTATAAAATAGTATCTCCCGCAAACTGTCCAATCATCACGGGGCCTCCTAGATTTTTAGGAGAAACATACCCAGTAATCATCTTGTACAAAAACACAAATGAATCTATTACTGTTGAGTATGTCTGATTAATTGCGTTTATAAACGCCATATGCGGAGAATAGGACTTATATACGAAGGAATCTTCAGAAAACTTGTTTGCAGAAGCTATTCCAATAATCCAATTAGAATCTGACAACATTGGATAAACATTTTTTGAAATTTCTTTTCCATCTCTTATTAATTTTATTTCTAAAGGAAGTCCGACCGAATTATTGATAATTTTTTTTATTTGACTCCAGCTAGATACAGACTCAGCACCAATTGAACTTATTATGTCTCCAGACAGAATTCCTGCTCTATGTGCTGGACCTTCCTTAATTACGCTACCTATTTCTGCAGTAATTGGTAAACCTATACCTAAACTGACTAAAAGATCTTTTGGCTCTTCTCCAATCAACCAGTCTTGAATAAGAATCGATTTTTCTTCAAGAGTGCCTTCTGAATCAATTAAAAGATTAATTACTCCTGATTCTCCAAGACGTCTAGATAGACTAATTTGAACTTCAGCTCTCGTTTCAACTTTTTTTCCATCAACTTCAACAATGATATCTCCCTCTTCAACACTTGCTATTTCGGCTTTGCTATCTGGCAAAATATAGCCAACCTTTGAAGATAAAGTTGATGAACCATAGATGTTTAAGAGTGTAAAAATTAGAACCGCTAAGATGAAATTAGCTAACGGACCAGCAAAAAGAATAAATACTTTTTGATAATATTTTTTTGAAACAAATGAATCTTGTCCACTTGGTCCTTTAATATCCGAAACTTCTTCCCCCAACATTTTTACATAACCGCCAATAGGAAATAAACGGAGGTTGTAAGAAGTCCCATCTTTACCAATCCAACTTTTCAGACTTTTTCCCATACCAATTGAAAAATCTAAAATCTTAACTTCAAAAAATCTTGCGACATAAAAATGACCTGCTTCGTGAACAGCAGTAATAACCATTATTAAAGTAAGAAACCCGAGTATGTAAGATAATATTTCTATCATTTTAATCTAAAAAATTAGAAGCAATTGATTTAGCTTCTTCATCAATTTCCAACAGATCTTCAATGCCTAAATTTGATTTTGAGGACCTACCTTCAAATATATTCATAGTATAGTCTACTGCTGAAAAGATTGAAT
>CABZRA010000009.1 GCA_902527995.1 uncultured SAR86 cluster bacterium | reverse complement strand
CTAACGAATCATTAGAAGCATTCAAATAGCCGAAAGAATTGGCTCTATATCCTCTTGCTTGATTCGCTTTAATTCCATAAATCTTACCTTTTAATCTTATTTCCTGCCTATCTCCAATAAACCAATCAAGATTTATACCTGAACTAATCATTTCTTTATCATAGTACCCAAAAAGATTATCTGTTCTCCAGACGCTCCAATTCGATTGGTTTTGATATTCTATAGGACTTAAAAATACCTTTAAATTTTCAGAAAGTTTCATCAAAATTCCATATCCAATTGTATGTCCTTCAGATCTAAGATCTGTATCGATATCAGAAGTTTCATAGCCACTTGTTTCATATCCCAATTTAAATCTGTGTTGAAACATATCCGTTCTTGGAGTGGAATATTCAATTACAAGTTCATGATTCCCTAAAGACTCTAAATATGGAGAATCGACGTAATTTCTTGTCTCAACATAATCTTTTCCTCTAAATAAAGTGCAATTGCATTCTATTTCAAGTCTTGAGCTATTTTTAAAACTTAATTCGTACTCTAGAGTTGCTCCTACCCCGCCCCCGAAGCCTTGATAAGATCTGTCATATCCCATTCTCAAGGCATAATTCTGTTGAGATATGTTAGAAGTTTCGTCGTTATTAGGATTGCTATATTGAAGATAAGTTCCAATAAAACTACTTCCATATTGTTCAACGTATCCCATATCATTTATGTTGAAATTTTCATCCAAATAATTCAAAACAAGCAAACCAAATAATTTGTCTGAAAAACGATTTGTTACTAAAGACCTAAAACCATACCCTGTTTTTTTATCCCCCAATTCTTCTGTGTTAACTTGACTAACCCAACCATAAACACGAGATGAATTAGACGGTTTAAAATCATAATCCAAAGTATGCGTTTCGGCGGTTCTTTCAATAGAAGGTCTATCAACGGCAGTAAATAAATAACCAATTTTTGTATTTAAGAAATCTCTAGTTGATCTATATCTAAACGCTAAAAAATCTCTACCTTCAGAAAATACGGAATCGTCTTCAAATGCACTAAAAACTCCAAATTCATTTGACTCGTCTCTTTGGGTGTAGCGAAGTGCAAAGTTGATATCAGTAGTATCAATTAGGCTATCTTTACACTCTCCTAAATGACTCCTATTAACTTCAGAACATTTATCAGGTATTGCACCAATTCTTCTAGTATTAATAAACCTAAGATTCCATCCAGTTACATCAAAAAGTGTCTGATTTTCAGTAAAAAAAGGTCTTTTGTCTGGATAATAAGTTTCAATTGCTGAAAAGTTTACAATTACGTCATCACTTTCGACTTGACCAAAATCTGGATTAAAAGTGAAATCTAATTTTGAGTTTTGATTTATATCCCAAAATATCTCTCCTCCAATATTTACCTGCCTATTATCTTGAATAAAGTTATTAGTAAAACTTGCGTAAGGAAAAAAATCTATGCGTGTTTTTTGCGTGTTCAGATTTTTAATTTGTAACTTTTTAAATTTTGACAAAAATGGTGACTTATAAAAGCTTAAACCTGGAGAATTATAAACTTCGTTCTCGCTAAAAGCCCATCTAGCTAAAGACACACTTATATTGCGGTAAGGACCCTCCACATTTATCATCGGAGCTACATCCCACGGAATTAAAAATTCAGAGATCCAATACTCATCATAACTTTTAGTTTTTGCATACCAAATAGCATCCCATTGATCAGAAAAATCATTCTCATCCACAAAAATCGCATCCCTTATTGAATCGCCCAGTGTTACCGTAAATTCATAACCTACATTTGCGTTGTTATTGAAATCTACAATTACGTAATTTCTGTCAGCATTTGCATAAAAAGAGTCTCTAGGATGTTTTTGAAATGTCTGTTTATCTTTTGGTTGATAATTTATAAAGGCAAAATATATACCTTTTTCGTCAGCAAAATATTTGGCTTCCGTTTTATATTTAGGAGGAGCTAATGTGTCAGGGAAGATTGTGAGAAAGTCAGTTAAAGACTTTGCTTGTTGCCATTCTGGTTCAGACAATTCACCATCTATGGTCATACTATGAAGATTTACAATATAGAAAATAACAAAGAAAAAATAGAGTATTTTTTTGAACATTTATAGTTATATAGAAGGTGCTTAGATATATTTGGTAGTTAATATATTTGAATAAAATGTTTTTGCAATATTTAAGTTATCATAAAAACATGTTACCTCCGATACCTAAAAAAATTCCCAAAATTTTGGAAGCTCATGGGGATCAAAGATCAGATGATTATTATTGGTTGAGAGATGATTCAAGATCAGATCAAGAAATAATTAAATATTTAGAAGAGGAAAATAAATACAGTGAAAATTGGTTTGTTGAAGGGAAAGATTATAGAAAAGAACTCTATAAAGAATTACTAAATTTTATTCCTGAAGAAGAAACATCTTTAAAGATCAAAAAGAATGATTTTTACTATTTTTCTAAAATTAAATCAAATGAACAGTACCCTGTTTATTTCAGAGAAAAAGAAAACTCGACAGAAGAAATATTAGATATAAATAAATTGAGTAAGGGTTTAGATTTTTATCAAATTTCTGGTATTTCTCCTTCGCCAAATAACAAAATTATTGCTTATGGCGAAGATAAAAATGGTAGACGCGAATATACGATTAAATTTAAAAATCTACAGAATGAAAAACTAATTTCGGATCAGCTAAAAAATACATCAGGAAACATTACTTGGGGAAATAACGATTATATTTTTTATACTATAAAAGATCCTGAAACTTTAATTTCAAATAAAGTGTATCGTCATAAGCTTGGAGATTCTCAAGATAAAGACGTTCTTATCTTTGAAGAGCAAGATGCTGAGTTCAACATATCGATTTCTAAATCACGCACAGATCAATATTTGTTCATAAATTCAAGTAAAACTGAATCCAACGAAATATGGCTAGTTGAACTTTCAAAAATGTTTGACAAACCTAAATGTGTTCTTAGTCGTTCTGACAAACATCTATATTATGTTGAGGATACTCCTGATACGTTCTACGTTCTTTCTAATAAAAATGAATGTATAAATTTTTCTTTACTTGAATTTAAAGAGGAAGATTTCGAAAATTTTTCTAATTGGAAAACCATTATTGAACATGATCCTAAAGTACTCTTAGAAGACTTTGTTTGTTTTACTGATTTTATATTTCTAGATATCAGAGAAGATGGATTGCCTAAAATTCTTAAGTTTAATAAAAATAATTTTACAAAAGAGTATATAGGCTTTCCTGATCCAGCTTACAGTTGTTATATATCATCTAATCCAGAATACGAAGCAAAAGAATTTCTTTATGGCTATACAAGTCTTAGAAAACCAAGTTCTGTGTTTTCCTTAAATCTTGAAACAAACGAAAAGAGAGAAGTTTGGCATTCTGAAGTAATTAATTTCGATGAGAATCTTTATCAAACGGATCGAATAAAAATTTCTGTAAGAGATGAAACCGAAGTTCCTAATTCTTTAATCTATAAAAAAGGAATAGATCTCAAAACAGCTCCATTATTAGTTTATGGTTATGGATCTTATGGAAGTATTATTGATGCGAGTTTTAGAAAATCTATGATTCCTTTAATAGATAGAGGTTTTGTTTTTTGTATTTCTCACATTAGAGGCGGTTCTGAAATGGGTAGACAATGGTATGAAGATGGAAAAATGTTAAACAAAAAAAATACTTTTTTTGATTTTATCGATTCAACTAAAGGGCTTCTTTCAAAAAATATTGGAGACCCAAAAAATGTTTTCGCTTTTGGTGGAAGTGCTGGTGGATTATTGATGGGAGCAATCATAAATTATGAACCTGAGCTTTATAAAGGAATAATTTCAGCTGTTCCTTTTGTTGATGTATTAACTACTATGTCAGATGAATCTATTCCTTTGACTACCTTTGAATATAAAGAATGGGGTAATCCAAAATTCAAAGAAGAATATGATTACATCAAGTCATATTCTCCATATGATAATATCGGAAAAAAAAATTATCCTACGGTTTTTGTTACAAGTAGCTTATTTGATTCACAAGTTCAATATTTTGAACCTGCAAAGTATGTACCAAAGTTAAGAGAGAACTCTATTTCTGAAAACCCGGTACTTTTAAAAATGAACTTAATTGGTGGGCATGCGGGAAAAAGTGGAAGATTGAATGCGTTAGAAGAGTCTGCTCAGGATAGTGCTTTTCTACTTAAATTATCTAAATCTTAAAATAAATTATTCTATTCCTACTTCAGCAGCAAACTCTGTATAACCTCCAATTAATTTTCCATCAACGAGTATTTGTGGAAAAGTCCTTGCGGTTGGAAACTTTTCCATAAATTGATCTCTTGAAAAATCTTCATCGAGCATATACTTTTTATATTCAAAATCTTTTTGAATACATAAATTTTCTGCCATATCGCAAAAAGGGCATTGTGGTTTTGACCAAATTTCTATCATAATTTTCTAGTAAAGTTATAGAATACAATTATGCCATTTTCTTTCATAACTGCGGGTTTTAAATTTTATAAAACTACGTTCTTTGTCTTTAGCTTAAGAACTCTACCTGTTTTTTTACTGATAGGAATATTTACAGCAACTGGAGAGAGTTTATTAAATGATGAAAAATTTTTTACTTGGGGAGCTATTTTTTTTATTTTAACAAATATGTTCTTGAATCCTTTTATAGCTGTACTGTCAGTATTGATTGTTAATGATTTATTGTCTAATTCTTTAAAAGAAACAATTGGATATTATTTAGTTTCTTTACAAATCTTCTTTAAATTATTTATTTTATCTTTGGCTTTAAGTTTGATAACTTTGGTTGGACTGATTGCATTTATTTTACCCGGCGTTTATCTTGCATCCAGATTGATTCTGGCACCTTTTTTCTTAATCACAGAAAACTGTGCGATCACAGAAGCATTAGATAAATCTTGGAAAACTACAGGAAATAATCAAATACAATTTGTATATTTATTATTACTTTATTGGTTTGTTTTATTAATTCCTTACTTTTTAGTAATTTTTTTACTTTCCGCTTTATTTATAAACGAAGGAGCATCGGAAATACCTTATTTTATAAATATTATTATGAATAGTTTCCTATCGTATTTTCAGATGGTAATTCTCGCTTACCCTTTATTTTTTGTGTTTAAAAATTTTAAAACATCTGGATAAGTCTTATCCACATCCAAGCAATTATTAGCCAACTCGGCAGGAAAAATAAAGCTCTAATTGGCATTGCTCCTATGAAGCCATTAATAAAAATATGATAAATGCTATGAATTACTCTAAACCCAACGAACCAATACGCTAATACAACAAAATAATCGTCGACTTTGCCCGTAATATAAATACAAACGCAAACGGCATAAAAAAATATTGGAAATTCAAAAAGATTAATTAAATTTCTATCCGCTTGCCTGATCAAGTCGTTTGCTGAGGAAGGTACAGGTATTTTAAATAATTCAGAAGCTCTGTGACCTTTGTCGATTAAAACATCTTTAAAACGCACTGCAGTACTTAAGAGAAAAACAAAGGATGTAAGAACAAACATATAAAAAACAGGTAAAAAGATCTCAGTGTTCATAAACTCTCCTAAAATTACAATTTTTATTATTCCAATTTACTTAATTAATGTAAATGATAATCATTGTTTTCTTAATTCTCATCAGACGTATTTAATTAAAACTGAAATATAATTAATACCTAATGGAGGTAGTTAATGGAACTTAAAGAATTAAACAAAGAAAAGGTTTGCGATATTTTAAACCAAATCATGGAATTCGAACTTGCTGGTGTAGTTAGATACACTCATTCTTCCCTGATGGTTGTTGGTCCTCATAGAATACCAATTGTTCAGTTTTTACAAGAACAAGCAGCCGAATCTCTGCAACATGCCCAAACAGCTGGAGAATTTTTGACAGGTTTAGATGGTCACCCAAGTCAAAAAATTTCAGACATTGTTGAAACTAATGATCACACCATAAAAGGTATCCTTGAAGAAAGCTTAGAACATGAAGTTTTTGCTTTGAATTTGTATAAAAAATTACTGTCAATCGTAGAAGATTCTTCAATATATCTTGAGGAATATACTAGGAATTTAATTGGCCAAGAAGAGCAGCATCAACTTGAGCTAAGGAAAATGTTGAAAGATTTCAGTTGAATACTTCTTAGTTAGGATTTTAGGCCATAAATCTTTAGAATATCTGTGTGTCTGATTTAGTTTTATTTCACAATGGACCTTCTACTTGTTCTCAAAAAGTTAGATTAATTCTCGGTTTAAAGAATCTCTCTTATGATTCTAAGATTATTGATTTGCAATCTGGAGAGCAACATTATTCAGACTATGTAAAATTAAATCCGAATCACGTTGTCCCGACTTTGCTATTTAAGGGAAATCCAATTATAGAATCATCTTTAATCTTAGAATTTTTAGAAGATAAATTTCCGGAAACACCGGCAAGACCTAAAGATCCAGAAGCATTGCATAAGACCAGACTTTGGTTGAAAACAACAGATGCCTATCAAATTCACGGTGGCTCTGTAACATATGGAATCGCCGTAAGAAATATTTTAATTCTTAAACCTAAAGATGAACTTGAGAAAGAAATTAATGAAATACCCGATGTTCAAAGAAGAGAAAACCGAAGAGATCTAATAGAGAATGGTCTCAAAGCTGAATGCGTGATTCAAGGCCTAGTAGAATCAAAAAAATTAATGGATAAGCTTGAAAATGGTTTAAAAGACTCAGATTGGTTTACTGGTGCTATGTTCGGAATAGCAGATGCTGCCATTTTTCCATACGTTCTAAGATGGGAACAACTGGCCCTATCAGCTTATTGCAATAAGAAAAGTCATCCAAAGTTAAATAACTGGTTTAATAAGGTTAAAAATCTGCCTTTTTATGAAGAACAAATTCTTTCCTTTCTTCCTGCACCTTTAATTGAAGCATTAAAACAGTTTAGTTCTAACCAAAAAACCGAGTTAGACGAAATCTTTGCTTCTTTTTGAAATTACGAATTAAACTAAATCAGCTTAAGTCAGTTTTTTAATTTCGTTAAATTCGATGACATATGCATCATCTTTAAATTCTTCCGAACTTGCTTTAATTAATAGTTCAGCAACTAGCTTTGCTTGTATATTTCTAAATTTTTTAAGCTTACCTATTAAAAAGGGATCAGAAATTTTTCCAAATAATTCTATTAAAAAAGTGCCGAAATCTCTTGGTTTCTCTCTCTTTCCAAGAAGATGTCCTGGCCTAGCAAAAATAAGTTTAGAAAATCCCATATTTAATAGTTCTTCTTCAAGTTTTCCCTTTATAGAGAGATAATAGTTATTCGAAGACTTATTTGCACCGACAGCAGATACAACTGCAAGAGTATTACAGCCATTTTTTTTTAGTTTTTTTGCTAAATTTAGAATAAGCTCAAAATCAACAGCGTAAAATAATCTCTTTGTGTTTTTTGTCATGAAGATTAATTCATTCCATTTGAGTGGATATCCTAGCGAAATATAGCTTTTTTTAGCATCTGAAAAATTAAAGTTTTCAATTTCTTTTAGAACTATTTGTTCATCATCAGACAAGTAGTCAACCTTTTTTCTATTAATAGCTAAGAAGGTTTCTTTTTTGCTTTTAAGTTCTTTTACAATAAAAGATCCTACTAATCCTGTGCTGCCAAATAAAAAATTCATTAATTAAATATTTCATTAAAAGTTTTAGAAATGCTGTCATTAATTACTAGGTCAGCTAATTTATCAAAATCTGTTTTTTCTCGATTTATGATTATCAATTTAGCACCATTTTGCTTAGCTACTAGTGGAAGAGAAGCTGCAGGAAATACAACTAGAGAAGAGCCCGCAACTATAAACAAATCTGCTTTTAACGATTCTAATTGCGCTCTTTGCATTTCTTTTTCTGGCATAGGCTGTCCGAATGAAATAGTTGCAGTTTTTACATAGCCACTACATGAATTACATAGAGGCGATTTATTGGTTTCTTTAAATTCTTCATGAATTGAATTTAAGTTAATTCTCTCGTTACAATCAAGGCAGACAGCAAAAGTAGCATTTCCATGAATTTCAGTTACATCGTCGGAAGATAATCCGCCATCTTGATGAAGATTATCAACATTTTGGGTAATGCAATGACCTTGTTTTTTTTGATTAATAATTCTACTTATGGCCTTGTGACCATCATTGGGAAGAAAAGAACCAAAATTACTTTTAAAATTTATACTTTGTTCCCAATATTTTATTCTTGATTCTTCTGACGAAATAAAATCTTGATAATAAATTGGTGTATTTGTTTTCCAAAATCCTTGCGGACCTCTAAAATCTGGTATTCCTGAATCTGTGCTTATACCGGCGCCTGTAAAGAAAACTGGGTATTTACAATTCAAGATTAATTCTTTAAGAGTCTCCATTAATTGTTGAATCCGTATATTATGAAGGTTGAAGTAATAGACCCTAAAACTATAGCCAATAAAACTTCCTGAATATTACTTCTATTTCCATCATAGTATTTTGAATTTAAAAATAATCTCAAAAGAAAATAATAAATAATTGATAAGACAATCCAGTTAATGAAATACATTAGTATCTCAACATCACTGAATTGCCCTCAAAAACAATTGAAAGACCAAAGGTCCACCATAAAGTGGACACAACTACTAAAAAGGATAAAGTTCTAACCGCTAAATTGTATGAAGTCATTGTTCCAAAAAATAAAAAAGAAAATAAAGCCAACATCAATGAAATGGAAGCAGTGACAAATAGTTCAATTAACATAAAGTAATTATTTATTTGATTTTGAGACTAATTCTGTGGGGTCTGGTAGTGAACTAAAATCGTCTTGCACGTGATCTTTAAACATATTTTCTGGTGAAACCGACTCAAAACTAGCGGATTTATCATGAGGATCAGAATAAAATCCTAAAACGTAACCCCCTTTCGAATATCCTATTAAAGATCTTATTTCAGGTGAAAGATTTTTAGCAATATCTGGCGGACAAGAGAGATACTGATTTTCTTCTTGTCGCAACCAATTTAAGGCATAGTGTAAAAAAACTCCGGTTCGAGAATCGTTGAGAGTTTCATTCTTTCCACCCCCATGTAAAACCGTTCCGGTATATAAGAGTACCGAACCGGCTTTCATTTCTGCATATGCAATTTCGTCTTCTTTAGGAATTCTATCTTTATCCCATTTATGAGAACCAGGAACGATTTGCGTAGCTCCGTTAGCTTTTGTAAATTCAGTTATGGCCCAAATAGTGCTCATCAAAGGCTCAACCTTTCTTGGAAGATATCCACCCCAAATTCCTCTATCACGATGAAGTATTTGTTTTGACTCTCCCGGTCCAATGCAAACTGCAGAGGTAAAGTGAAGCTGATATCCATCGCCATGAGGTTCTAAATATTGCTTCGATACTTCATTTATTTTGTTGTGGAGTGCAAGTTCCTGGCAAGCTTCAGATCTGGCAATTAATGCTCCTACTCTCTTTGTTTTAAACCCAGTAAATTCGTCCCTACCAAATGCATCTATTTTTAAATAAGGATTCAAATCAGCAGATATTCTCTCTACTTGATCTTGATCTATTAAGTTATCTATTATCAATCCAGCGTCATCGTGTAAAACCGACAATATTTCATCAACTGACGCCTTAGAATTTAAATGTTTGAGAGAAGCCATAATTAGATTTTAATTTTATTTTAACTCAAGAATTGATTCAAAATT
The DNA here is from genome assembly GCA_902527995.1 of uncultured SAR86 cluster bacterium. Lineage (GTDB taxonomy): Bacteria > Pseudomonadota > Gammaproteobacteria > Magnimaribacterales > AG-339-G14 > AG-339-G14. The sequence continues at coordinate 23,642 of CABZRA010000009.1, read as the reverse complement.
TTTTAATTATAATTTTGTATTTAAATAAATATCAGATTCAACTATCTCGACACCTTCAAAGGGCAAAATTTCTTTTAGATCTTTATTTCCAATCGTTAAGTTTAATAACCATCCGTCTTTAAGTTCTTTATCTTCATATATTTTAGCCTTTCTATAACATTCAGATCGTAGTTTAGAATTATGAAAATTTATAAATAATCTACCTTTGAATAAACCTCTATTAGCATGATTGGATACTAAGTCTTTAAGTGTTTCTATTCCTATTCCTTCTTTAGCTGAAACAGCAACAGAATTTAAAGGAGTAATAACATCATTTTCATCATAATCGTTAATGTCTATTTTGTTTTTTACAAGAATTTGAGGAATATCATCCGTTTTTATTTCTGAAAGAACTTTATTAACTTCACGAATTTTATTTTTAAAATTTTTATCACTCACATCTACTATGTGTAATAATAAATCCGCAGACTTTAAATCGTCTAGAGTTGCCTTAAATGATTCAATTAATGTAGTAGGTAGGTTTGATATAAACCCAACTGTATCAATATAAATTATCGATTCTGAACCAGGAACCAAATTCTTTCGAGTAACTGTATCTAACGTTGCAAATAATTTATCTGCTTCAAATTCTTTTGAACCTGTAAGATTATTAAAAAGTGTTGTTTTACCGGCGTTTGTATATCCAACGATTCCCACAATATGACTTCTTCCTTTTTTTCTGGCATATCTATTCAAATTCTTTTGTTGATGGCTCTTCTCTAGTCTCTTTTTAATGTTTTTAATTCTTTGTGAAATTAATCTTCGGTCCGTTTCTAATTGCGTTTCTCCAGGTCCTCGCAAACCAATTCCACCTTTTTGTCTTTCTAAGTGACTCCATCCCCTGATCAATCTTGTTGATAAATGGGTCAACTGTGCCAATTCTACTTGGAGCTTACCGATATGGCTAAAAGCCCTTTTGGCAAAAATGTCTAAAATTAAGCCAGTTCTATCTAAAACTCTAGTTTTTAAAAAAGTTTCAATATTTCTTTCTTGGGATGGTGAAAGATTATGATTAAAAATTATTAATTTTATTTTCTGAGTGTCTACAACTTCTTTTATCTCTTCCAATTTACCCTTTCCAATAAAATATTTAGAATTAATAGTTTTTTGATTTAAATTAAATTCTTGGATTATTTCAGCCTCACTTGATAAAACTAATTCTTTGAATTCACTAAAAACATCTCTCGTTGAAAAATCCACTAAATTTCCAAAGCTAGAATTAACTATGATGACTTTATTTTCTAAATTCTGATTCATAATTAATGATCGTGTCCACCCATTTCTAGACCAACTGCCTCCAATACTTCATGTTGAACGTAATAATAAATTCCAACTGTACTTGATACTATCAATATTAGAGTTATTAAGAGATATTTCATAAATATATTTTAATACACAATGAATAAAATAAAGTTTACTAGCAATCCAAATCCTATTGATGCAAGAATTTCTAAAAACTTATTCCTATTTTCTTCTTGAATTCTTGATTCTGAATAAATTTGAACAACAAAATAACTTATCAGAGCCCACATAGTCCAAAAAGAAATGAAAACGATTAAATCACCCATTAAACAAAAAATCCTTGAATTTTAAATAATGCAGACAGACTGAAAAATAACACTCCACAGGAAGCAAACCACCTCTTAGAGAAATAATATTTTTGCGAATCATAATGAAAAATCATGCCAGGAAAAGGTTTAGTCTTATCAAAACTCTTGAGTTCTTGTGATAAATAATATGTTACATACACAAAAAAGATAGCTAAAACAAAATCAAAGAATGTAGGGTCAGGTTTTAAAAAACTAATCGGTACGAAAATAGTAAATAGCACAGTACCAATAATAAAAAACCCACCTAGGATACCAAGACAAAGTTTTATCAATTTGTTATTCAATGAGTTTTAACGAGAAGATTATCAAACCCTCTAAAAATAAAATTTTTCTGCCAATTGGGTTCAGATTCTAAAAGCTTTAGGTCGGGAAATCTTTCAAAAATCTTCTCAAATACTAACTTAGATTCTATTCTAGCTAAACTAGCTCCAATACACATATGAGGGCCATAGCCAAAAGATACATGTTTAACATGCTCTCTTAAAATATTGAATTCATTTGGGTGTTTATTTGCTTCAGGGTCTCGATTTGCCCCAGCTATACTGATTGCAAAAGGCGTACCTCTTTTATAAAACTTCCCCTCATAATCCATATCGGCATAGGCAAATCTAACGGTTGCATGTACTGGTGGCTCATATCTCAACATTTCTTCAATAGCATTTGGAATTAGAGAAAAATCTTTTTTTATTAACTCGTATTGGTCTGGATTTTTCATCAATGAATAGAGTCCATTTCCAATAAGTCTCGTTGTAGTTTCGTGTCCAGCAATAAGTAAAAGCAAACAAGTCCCATACATTTCTTTCACGTTAAGTTTATCGCCCTCTTCTTCAGCTTGAATTAATTTTCCAATGAAGTCATCTCCTGGATTATCTTTTCTTTCGATAATAATTTTTTCAAAATATCTAATTAAATCTTCGTAAGCATCTCTGGCTAATTTTCTTTTTCTAACCGAGGAACCAATGCCTCCAACTTCTTGGAGTAGATTTTCTGACCAAGTTTGAAATTGATTAAGATCAGAATCAGGTAGTCCCATCATTTTTGCTATTACTATTGCAGGTAAAGGTTTTGCTAAAACTCCCATTAAATCAAATTGATCTTGGTTATGAGTAAAGTCTAAACATTGATCAATTGTTTCATCTATTTGAGTTTCAAGAGATTTTATATAACGATTAGTGAATCCATATGAAACAAGCTTTCTTATTCTTGAATGATCAGGTGGATCTAATTTTAAAATGCTTGGATTTTCAAATTGATCTAGCATGATATCTCTTCCGTCCCTAGCTAGTTCTTTGCGTCTTAATTTGGCTATAGGATATTTCCTGTCATCTACACTAAATCTTTCATCTCTTAACATTTCCTGTACTAAGCTCATCTTGGTGACCCATCTTAAGAAAGTTGGTTTTGAATGATAAATTGGATTTATCGATCTCATCTTAGAGTAAGTCTGGTAAGGATTTTTTTGGAATTTTTTTGAAAAAATATCTAACGCAAAGCCTCGATTAGCTAATCGTTCAAAAATTACCATAAATTTATAGGCTCTATAAATAAGAAAAATCCTTATCGAATTTATAAATTCTTTCATTTTAGAACTTCTTTGATTTTTGAAGTGAGATCTTTTAACTCTGGCTTATATCTCTCAATTTCTTCAAAAGTAAGGCCATCAAGCTCATGAGGAAAAATCAACCATTGATCTGTTTCGTGAATAAAATAGTCAGGCTTCAAATCAGTTTGGTTTTTATTGGGTTTAAAATAAGGTGTAGCAACTTTAATTTCAGGGGTGTTTTTTTTGCAAGCAGTAGCTAAATCATTAATTATTTGTTTGATTGAATTTCCAGTGTCATGCACGTCATCCACTATCAATAGCTTATCTTCAGATTCTAATTTCTTAATAACATAATTAAGGCCGTATACTTCGACTGTATCTTTTCTCTGATCTATACCTTCGTAATAAGCTGTGCGAATAGCAATATGATCAGATTTTATACCTAAAACTTTTAAAAACTCTTGGATGGCAATTCCAACTGGAGCTCCCCCTCTCCAGACTCCAACAATATAATTTGGCTTGAAGCCACTCTCAAAGATCATCCAAGCAAGCTTGAATGAATCTTTTAAGAGTTCGTCGGCAGTAATAAATAATTTATCCATAAACTATTTATTATACTTTCTTGAAGATCAATTCAAGAAATTAAAGTTATCAAGATCTATAGATTAAAAGTCTACGCTAAATTTTGTAAAAAATTGTCTTGGAGGAATAAGCTCAATACCTGTCGCACCAACTCCAAATACGTCTGTCATGCTTGAATTAACACCATCTTCATCTGTTAAGTTTGCAAAAACAAAGTCTAAAGACAAAGTATCGTTTAGATCTACAGCAAAAGTTAAATTAAATATTTCGTAAGCTGGAATAAAATCTTGTGCAGGCCTGTTTGCCACTCTCTGAAAAAATTCACCTCGATAAATATATTGAAGAGTTGATGTCATACTAGCTCCTGATGGAAAGTCTGTTATTTGACTTAGACTAATGTCAGCAGTGTACTCAGGAGATTTTGCTAGCTCATTACCTTTGATATCTGATTTTAAAGCATCACGAGCTGCTTCAGCACCAAAGAAATGTTGTTGAGCGTCCACATTATCTAAAAAGATAAAAGATTCAGTTATTTCTGTATCTAAAAAAGAAAAATTAGCATCTAACGTGAGTGAATCGGTAAGGATACCGGTTAGCTCTAATTCAGCTCCAGACACTTCAGATTCTGGAATATTAACTACTCCTCCTTCAAATACGTCCGGATCAGTAGCTTGAACTTGCAAATTTTCATAAGTGTAATCAAAGAAAGCTAAGTTCGCTCTTGCTCTTCCGTCATAAAAATCAGCTTTTATTCCGAATTCTAGTGAATCAACGGTTTCAGCTTCAAAAGTTGGGAAAACTAAAGGAGCGGCCGACTGCCTAAATCCACTAGCAATATCTTGTGCAATTGTGAGACCAAAAGTTAAGTTTGATCCGCCGGGCTTGTAACCTCTAACGGCAGAAATGTAATACATTGCATCGTCCTGAAAATCATACTCAATGGTTGCTTTTCCAGTTACCTCTTCAGCTGACACATCTAGATTGGTTCCTGATCCGCCGGTTTGGAAAGTAAAAAAGTTACCTACTGAAGTTGCAAACGCGTCATCGGTATATCTTAATCCAGAAACTAGTCTTAAATCGTCGCTAAAGTTATAAGTAGTTTGTCCATAAAAGGATAGTGATTCTCTAGATGGAAAAGCGTCTGTAACGAAACCAAACTCTGATGGATTATTGTTAGTGGAAGCACCGCCGCCAACTTGATAACAAGTTGCCGTAGCAAGATTACCTGCGTCTATAAGTGCCTGAGTTAATGGAACGGATTTATCTGCGAAAGGCTCACTACATTCATATTCAATAATATTGTTATCAAAACTAATATACTCTCTTATTTTATTTTGAATTTCATGTTCCATATAAAACGCACCGACGGTCCAGTCTAATTTACCGTCCATGAGAGGTTCATTTGAAACTAAGTTGACTTCAAAAGTTGTAGTCTCTACTAAAGAGGATTCAAATCTATATTCCGCTGAAGGATAAGTTCCTGAGTTTAAGGGAGGAATTGACGCTGCAGTAGTTCCAAAAGAATGTCTGTCGTTATCTCTTCTTACAGTAATGTCATCTCTTTGAGAGCTAGCGAGCACTTTAAAGTTAGCAAAGCCTAAATCTTGTTCAAAGATTGCAGCATAAATTGAAGAAGTTAAAACTTGCATGGATGGAGCGTCTTGATCAAGTTCTCTTGGGTCTGGTGTAGGATCATCAATACCTTTCATGGCAGAACCATTTCGGTCCATGTCATAGTATTGACCAAAAACTCTTAATGAAGATGTATCAGACAATTGGAAATACCAATCATTCCTCATACTAAAGTCATTGGCATCGTCTAATTCTTGTTGCAAGGTAGTATTAAAAGCATACCCATCGCGTTTGTGACCAGAAAATGAAAAACTGGTTGCTACAGAATCAGAAATTGGCACATTAAATGAAGTTGTCAATTTCTTCAAGTTGTAATTACCTAGAGACATCTTCAATACACTTGATTCTTCATCTAAAGAAGGCGCAGAAGTAACGACATTAATTGCTCCTGCAGTAGAATTTTGACCGAATAAAGTACCTTGAGGTCCTCTAATAACTTCTATTCTATCGATATCAACAAAATCGGTTAATAAAGAAAATGGTGAAGCAATAAATACTCCATCTAAATGAAAGGCAACGGATGGTGCAGCAATTGCATTTTGGTTTGTTTCATTACCAATTCCACGAATTGAAATAATAGTTTTATAACCCTCGTTTTTAGCAACGGTTACGCCAGGTACGATCGCACTTAGATCAACCATAGAATTTATATTCTTGGTTTCAATTTCGGAGGACGTTATTGCTGTAACAGCTTGAGAAACGTCTTGAACGCTCTCAGTTCTTTTTTCAGTAGTTACAATAACTTCTTCTAAAAAAGCTTGCGAAGCAGAGTATCCGCTAAAAAAAACAGTTAATAATAAAATAAGGGGGTGTTTTAAATAATTTTTCTTTTCCATATTTAATTATCTAATAAAAAAAAGTAACAAAAAATTTAATTATTTTTGGCATTGATTAATTAAATGCACTGATTTATTTCAAAAACTTTATTCGCGCTGTTCTAAAACAGACAAACTTAGTACATCCTTAACATTTAACTTTAAATCTAATAGATATAGGTGTACTTTATAAATAACTTATTCCTTATGAAGCAATTTGTAGAAGATTTTTTCAAACTTAAAGAATTCAACACCAGTATTCAAAAGGAATTACTTGCAGGTTTCACAACTTTTGTAACGATGGCCTATATTGTTTTTGTAAATCCACAAATAATGGCATTGGCGGGGATGGATCAAGGAGCAGTTTTTGTAGGAACCTGTATTGCTGCGGCGCTAGCTTGTTTACTCATGGGACTTTTTGCCAACTGGCCAGTTGGTCTTGCTCCAGGAATGGGATTAAACGCTTTTTTTACCTTTACAGTAGTAGGTGAACTTGGTTATTCATGGGAAATTGCGTTAGGCTCAGTATTTTTAGCAGGTATTTTGTTTTTCTTGATGAGTGTAACGAGACTCAGAGGTTGGATGATCGATAGCATCCCCTTGAATTTAAGAATTGCAATGGGTGCTGGTGTTGGCCTATTTATTGGTTTTATCGGTTTAAAAAGTGGCGGCATAATAGTAAATAGCGACGCTACTTTCTTAAAATTAGGCGATCTATCAAATCAAGAGACTCTGTTGGCAGCACTCGGCTTTTTATTAATTTCGGTTTTAGCCATTAGAAAAGTGCCTGGCGCTATCCTTATTGGAGTTCTATCAACCACGTTAGTGGCTCTTGCATTTGGAATGATTCAATTCAATGGATTAGTTTCTATGCCCCCATCCTTAGAGCCCGTGTTTTTGAAGCTAGATATTTTAGGTGCATTGAACATATCAATGATCACGGTTGTTATGTCGTTTTTATTTGTAAATCTTTTTGATACCACTGGCACGTTACTAGGCGTAGCTAACAGGGCAAATTTGGTGGATGCTGAAGGAAACGCAGACAATCTAGACAAGGCTTTGAAAGCCGATAGCAGTGTAAGTTTTATAGGAACTTTTTTTGGCTGCTCACCTGTTACCAGTTACGTTGAAAGTTCAGCTGGAGTTGAAGCAGGTGGAAGAACTGGATTAACTGCAATATTTATTGGTATTTTTTTTATTTTAACTATGTTTTTATCGCCTTTAGCGTTAATAGTTCCAGCCAGCGCTACTGCAGGTGCGCTCATTTATGTTTCCATTTTAATGCTGAGTGGCATGGAAAAATTGAATTGGTCTAATATGATCGATCTTCTCCCAGCTTTAATTATCATTGTGATGATTCCGCTTACCTTCTCTATTGCCGATGGAATTGCACTTGGATTTTTATCTTATGTAGTTTTAAAGATAGGATACGGAGAAATAAAGAAAATTTCCTCTGGGGCATGGTTTTTAACTTTAGTATTTATTTCGAAATTTATCTTTCTTTAATAATTATCTGACTATGAATACGTAAGAAAAAAAATATATAAAAAAACAAATAAAATAAATTAAAAATAAAACCCATATAAGCTTTTCGAATAAATTTCCTCTTTTATTAAAATAAGAAGTCTTGTCTGTGTACCATTCGTAAAATCTTGTGTAAAGATATAGTGGAGTAATTACAAAAAGACTCAAGGTTACGTAGCCAAAAATAAAGGTTGTCGAAAATGAAGAATAAATAGAAGTAATAAAATCCATTTGATATTCAAATCAGTATGATCTTTCTATAACTTTTTTCAATAATTTTTCCATTATCTTTACTTACCAAATAAGCACTTTTGTTTTTTCTAAAAACAATGGATTTATAAATTGATTCATTTTTTATGTGCAATGCAGCCCCACCATCAACGGCATGGATGTTATTAAATTTATTTATTTTCAATAATTTCTCAACAGTAGGCTTTCTTTCAGGTTCTTCGTCGTAATGAGGACAACAGCACCCTTTGATAAGCTTCATGCAAGGCATTACTTTTAAATTAGAGCTCCAAGAATCAGTGATACCGTTTTGAAACCAGCAGATAGCTCCTGCACTTACTCCACTCATTGTCGTTCCTGCCGTATAAGCTTTTTTTAAAAGTTTATCTAACTGCCATTCTCGCCATACAGCCAGCATACTTTTAGTATTACCACCACCAACAAAAATTACATCTTGATTAGAAATCAATTTCTTCAAATCTGGAGTCCTTTTAAAAAAATCCAAATGTGTAGGATTACAAGAAAGTTTAGAAAAGGTCTCGTAATAATTTACTTTATAGGCATCATTGTCACCTGTTGCTGTCGGAATGAAACATATGTTGGGTTTCTTTTTACGAGTTTGATTTAGAATATATTCCTCTATTACGCCCTCACCTGGATTGCGTCCAAATCCTCCGCCTCCAATAGCGATTATGTTTCTTGATGTCATTATTAATTATTGTATCTAATAATTTATTTTTGGACTGATTAAGTTAAGATAATCTATTAGTCTTGTCTTCGGGGGGAGAAATTGCAAGCTTATAGATTATTATTTTTTTTAACGCTCTTAAATCTTTTAAATTTCATAGATAGGCAGTTAATAGCAAGTTTTGCTAACTTTATTGTTCCAGATTTAGGTCTTACTGATACTCAGTATGGCTTTCTCACCAGTCTCGCTTTCATTTTATTTTATTCAATTATGGGTTTGTTTATGGGAGCTCTTGCCGATATGGTCAATAGACCCAGATTGATTGCTTTTGGAGTTGTTCTTTGGAGTATTTTCACAGCAATCTCGGGTATGGCTAAAGGTTTTATCTCTATGATGATTCCACGAATGTTTATTGGTGTTGGAGAATCAATATTGACTCCTACTTCAATGTCTTTATTGTCCGATTCATTCCCATCGTCAAGACTAGGTTTTGCTTCAGGTTTTTACTACATGGGAGTACCAGTAGGAGTTGGTATAAGTTTGTTGATCGTTGGATACCTTGGGGAGCCTCTTGGCTGGAGAAACTGCTTTTACATATTGGGTGCTATAGGTTTTGTAATGGGTTTGATGATGTTGTTATTCAAAGATAGACCCAGAAAAAGCTCTTCGTTAGACATGCCAACGACTAATGAAACCTTAGCTTTTTCTTCAATATTAAAAACTTTAAGAAAAGCACTGATGAATTCTCCGGCATTAGTCTTAACAATTGCCGGAGGAGTTTTTTATCATATTGTTTTAGGTGCTGCTGTATTTGAACAATTATGGTACGCACAAGAGAAAAATTTTGATAGATCGAGTATCGCCCAAATAACCGGAATTATTTCAGTAGTAGCTGGAATCTCAGGAAATCTTTTAGGTGGAATTTTAAGCGATCTGTGGCAGTCAAAAACTAATCAAGGGAGGCCTATGTTCTTATTCTGGGCTTGCTTGATAATGTTGCCAATATTTATCTTTTTTAGATATTCAGAACCCAACAGCATTCTTTTTTGGGTTGGAGTAACTCTTGGATACTTTCAACTGGGTTTATTCTATGGCCCAGTATTTTCTACGGTTCAAGAACTAGTGCCGATAAAAATAAGGGCAACTATAGTTGCCTTCTTGATTTTAATGTTGAATTTAGTAGGTTTAACTTTTGGCTCTTTAGGAGGAGGAGTGGCCGTAGATTTACTTAGAGCTGCCTCAGTCGAAAACCCTTACACAACTATGTTGGTTATTTTCACTGCTATATCTGCTTTAAATATTCCTTGTTATTACTTTGCAGGAAAATTATACGACAAAGATAAGAGAAAACTAGAAGAAGTTTTTGCCAACTAATTTAGTCAACATAAGAGCAACTAATTTAGTCAACATAAGAGCAACAATAATCGCAAAGTTCTAAAACTTCCAATTTGAACTTAGAATTTGCAGGAACTTCAAAAGAAGTGCCGCCTTTGATTTCTATCCAATCTATTTCTTCTGGCAACAATACTTTTAGCATTCCGGATTGGATTTCCATAATTTCTTTTTTTTCTGTTCCAAATTCATAAGTGCCTGGCAACATAACTCCTAGTGTTTTTTTGGTTCCGTCGGTAAAGAAGATATTACGACTTGTAACCTTTCCACCGAAATAAACGTTTGCGTTTTTCTCCACTTTTACGTTTTCAAATAAATCCATTATGTTTCTCCTTATCTCTAATCATTTTTAGTTTTCATTTCTTTCCAAAGATATCTAAATCCATAAATTGCAGGTAAATAACACAGCAAAGTAAAAATAACTATTAATCTAAATAAAACTGGGTCTCTAAAAAAATAATATAATGGCGCGTCTATCAAGTCTGTAATTAATCTAATGAATATTAAAACAAATAACATAGGAACATTTCTCAAATAAATTGCTCCAAGGAATGCAAGTCCAATTGCGATATTTCTAGCAGAGTACAAACCTGAACTAAATGATGTTTTCATAGCTTCAGGCCCATCAAAAAAAGATGGATTTAAAATAGCTATTATTGGACCTACAAACATAGGCCAGATTAATAAAAAAAGGCAAAACGAAAATAATCCTGAGAATCTTATTTTTCTATTTGAAAATTCCATTGTTTTGTTAAGTTCGTTATCTAAGTCTTGCTTGATACTCATTTAAAAACCTATTTTTGCATATATAACTAAATATTCTAGGTTTTCAGGAATCTCTTGAATCTAAGAGTTTTTAAACATGTTCAAACTGTGAGACAAATTATTTTTTGATACGTTTTAGGAGAATCAGAATTTAAGATGCCCTCTCAAACCCTTATGTTTATTGACCTGTAATGGTGGAGCTAGTCGGGCTTGAACCGACGACCTCTTGCATGCCATGCAAGCGCTCTCCCAACTGAGCTATAGCCCCAAATCCGAAGAGTATTGTACTAATATTCGGAAGATTTCTGTTGCTTAAAATCTTATTTTTTTTACAATTTTGTGATGGGTTTAAAAGAACAAGAAAATTTATCCTTTGATCCTGATATTTTAAGAAATAAATATCGCGAAGAAAGAGATAAACGAGTAAAACTAGAAGGTAATGACCAATACATAGAGGTTAAAGGAGATTTTTCTTATTTTGTTGAAGATCCCTACATTGAAGAGAAAATCACTAGGGATCCAGAGGAAAATACTTATCACACAATTATTATTGGTGGTGGTTTTGGTGGAGTTCTTTCAGGAGCTCGATTAAGAGAACAAGGTATCCATGATTTTAGAATAATTGAAAAAGGTGGTGATTTTGGTGGCACCTGGTATTGGAATAGATATCCCGGAGCTTCTTGTGATATTGAATCCTATATTTATTTTCCCATGCTGGAAGAAACAAACTTTATTCCAAAACGAAAGTATACGGATGCCGCAGAAACTTTGGACTATTTTAATGTACTTTCAGAAAGATTTGCACTAAAAGAAAATGCTTTATTTCAAACCGAGGTTAACGAAGTTGAATGGTTAGCCGATGAAGATTTATGGTTAATAAAGACCAATCGTCAAGATTCTATAAAAGCAAGATATGTGATTCATGCCAATGGTTTTTTAAATAGACCTAAACTCCCTGCAATGAAAGGCATCAATGACTATACCGGCCATACGTTTCATACGAGTCGTTGGGATTATGATTACACTGGTGGAGATTCCAATGGAAATTTAAACAATTTAAAAGATAAAACGGTTGCGATCATTGGCACTGGAGCAACTGCTGTTCAATGCGTTCCTCATTTAGCTGTAGGTGCAAAAAAACTTTACGTATTTCAAAGAACGCCCTCTTCTATCGACGAAAGAAATAACACTAATACTGATATTGATTGGTTTAAATCTCAAAAAGATGGATGGCAAGATGAGCGTAGAGAAAATTTTGAAGGTTTCTTGACTGGAAATTTTACAAGTAAAGATTTAGTAAATGACGGATGGACTGAAATTTTCCGAACGATTCTTGGTGGCTTAATCAAAAATGGACCCTCCAAACTTACTATTTTAGGTTGGGTTATTACTGCCCCTTTCTATCAACATTTTTATAAAGTTGGTCTGAAAGAATTTATTCGCAAAAAATTTATGAAATTTGTTTCGCGAAAAGATATTAATCAGAAAGTAGAAATTGTTGATTTTCAAAAAATGGAAAAAGTAAGAGCTAGAGCAGACAAGTTAGTGAAAGATCCCAAAACTGCAGAGTCACTTAAACCTTATTACAGACAATTATGTAAAAGACCTTGCTTTCACGATGAATACTTACAGGCATTTAATAATGACAATGTAGAGTTAATAGATACCGACGGTCAAGGAGTAAAAGAAATTAGTGCTAAAGGTATTATTCACGACGGCAAAGAGTATGCGGTGGACTGTATTATTTTTGCCTCCGGATTTGAAGTGGGTACTGATTATTCAAGAAGGTGTGGTTATCAAATTAGTGGGATTGAAGGAATCACTCTCAGCGATAAATGGAAAGATGGTCTTGCTACCTTTCATGGCATCCACTCAAAAGGCTTTCCAAACTGTTTTTTTTATGGTCCTGGACAAGGTCCCATGACGGCAAACTTTACTCATTCTCTAGATGAGCAAAGCTCTCATGTTGCTTACATTTTAAAACAACTAGATGAAAAAAATTTAAAATACGTTGAAGCTTCATCAGAAGCTGAAAGTGATTGGATCAACACTATCGTTGCTAAAGCTAGAAACATGCAAAGTTTTCAAGAAGCTTGTACTCCGGGTTATTACAATAACGAAGGCAAGCCAAATACTAATCCACAAAACAATACTTATGGAGGCGGCGCTTTAGAGTACTTTAAGCTGCTAAAAGATTGGCGAAAGAATAACAACCTTCAAGGACTGAAGACTTACTAATTAAGCAGAATTAGCAATAGTTATTCGATGCAAAAGTCGATCGTAACCATCGTATCCCCCCTCGGCCATATGCATCACTGTTCTGTTGTCCCACATCAAAAGCATGTTTTCGCTCCACTTGTGACGAAAAATATATTTTTCCTGAGTCATGTGTTCGTAAAGTTGTGATAAAAGGAGAAAAGACTCTTCATCTGTAACGTCGAGGATATGAGAGGTATAAACAGGATTAATAAATAGCCCTTTTTTTTGCGTTTCTAGATGAGTTTTCACTAATGGGTGAATTTGTTCTTTTTTTGCCTCTTTAGAGGTAATGATGTTCATTGATCTAGTCTCTTCTTCTGTTGCATAAAAGCCATCGTCTGCGTAAGGAAGCTTGGCACTATGCACAACCTTTAAATTATCAATTTTTAATTTTAATTCTTCATCTAAGTCTTCATAAGCTTTTTGAGTATTAGCAAACAAAGTGTCCCCACCAACGGGAGGAATTATTTTGGATAATAAAAATGTTGCTGCAGGAGGATTAGATTGAAATGACCAATCTGAATGCCACCCACCGCCAAAAGGTGAAGCTGTTTCAGATGCCAATCGTTTTACTTCAACGATATTGGGTTTGTCTTCAAGGCCTCCTAGAAAAGGGTCGTCGCCAAAATTACCAAATTCTAAAGAAAAATCTTGAAACTGATCATGAGTCAAATCTTGATTTGGAAATACGGCGACGCCATTTTCTAACCATGCGGATCTAATTTTTTGAATTACTTCTTTAGGAAGTTTTGAGTTTAAATTCAACCCTTTGATTTCAATTCCAAGTTTTGAAATGGAATCTGTAGATTTAGTATCTATTTGTTGTAACATTTACTCCATAATATCAGTTTTTATTAAGAGATAACTACACATGAATTTAAAGAGAGTAAGCCCCTTATTAGAAAAGAAATCTGAAACAATTAAGTTAGATTTAGCGCCCGAACCTTGGAATATTATTAAGTGTGTTGAAACTGGCATAGTCTTTTTAGAAAACCCTCCAGGATATGAAGCTTTGAATGAAGATTTTGCTTGGGAAAAAACCTATGAAACTGAAGTAAAAAAAAGAAAAACTGCTGAGCCTCTGCGCTACAAAATAAGTTCTTTACTTAAAGAATTTAGATTAAAAGTTTTAAAAAGAAATAAAGTAAAAGAATTAGCGAAACGACAAATTTTAAGTATTAAAAATCCTGAACAAATTCAATTGTTGGATGTTGGTTGTGCTGATGGAAAAGCTTTAGAAATTATCATTTCGGAGCTTCCTAAAAGATACCATAATAAATGTGTCCCTAATGGAATAGAAATCTCTGCTGCTTTAGCTAACGAAGCTCAACAAAAAGCAAAACGTGGAACTTGGATTCATAATAATGCTGTAGATGGAATGCTTGAATTTCAAGATGATTATTTTGATTTAGTAATTCTTTCATCTTTTTTAGAGCACGAAATTGAGCCTTTAAAACTTTTAAAGAATACTTACGGTAAATTAAAATCAAATGGAAAAGTAATTATTAAAGTTCCAAACTTCGATAGCTGGAATAGGCATTTAAGAAAAGAAAAATGGTGCGGCTTTCGCCATCCTGACCACGTAAATTATTTCACTCCTGCCACGTTAAAAGCAACTGCTGTTAAGTCTGGCTTTTCAAAATTTGAAATGAAACTCTCTGATAAACAACCACTCAGTGACAGTATGTACGCTGTCTTAAGTAAGTAATAATTACTCTAAAGAGTTAATTATTTCAGCTTTGTGTTCACCCAAAGCAGGAGCTGGGGTGTGATTCATTAACTCTTGATTATTGAATTTAGCTGGAAATCTCAGAGCTCTTAGTTGACCTTGATTTGAACTACTAATTTCTTTAAATAAACCATTTGCTTCAATTTGTGGATGCTCCATTAATTCTTCTAAGGTGGTTGTTGCCGAGCATGGAACATCTTCATTTCTTAATTTAGATAATGCATCATCCGTCGTCATTGACTCAAATTTTGATAACAAACTCATAAGTTCGACTAAATTTTCACTTCTAGCAGGAGTTGAGTTAAACCTTTCGTCCTCAATATATTCTGGCTTGTCTAGAGCTTTAAAAATTCCAAACCATTGCAGATCATTTAAAGCAGCAATTGATATGTACCCATCTTTACATTTGTAAAGATTATAAGATTTGGTCAATGGTGCTAAAGTTTGCACGTCTTCATCTAAGAGGGTGTGATTCATCATGCCATCTGGCCAAAGAAAAAATACAGCTGAATCTAACATCGATAAATCAATTCTATCTGCAGCTCCAGTTCTTTCTCGTTTTAATAAAGCAGATAAAATAGATTGCGTAACAGTGTACGCAGTTATTTTGTCGCAAAGTAAAGTTTTTATATATTGCGGTTGATTTGCGTCTGATTGAATATCGGTCGCTCCCGACATGGCTTGTACAACATGATCATAAGCCGGGGAAGATGAAAAAGGCCCTTCATTTCCAAAACCATTTATGGAGACATAAATTAGATTATTGTTTATTTCTTTACATTCATTTTCACTAAGACCCAGTTTATCCATAATTCCAGGTCGAAAATTATTTATTAAAACGTCAGCACCTGAAATTAATTTCTTAGCGATTTCCAAATCATCAGAATCTTTCAAATCCAAATCAATCGATCTTTTCCCTCTATTACAATTGGCAAATAAAGCCGATATACCACCTTTTTGTGTACCGAGATATCGCATGGGATCTCCTATACCTGATTGCTCAATTTTTATAACTTCAGCTCCTTGATCAGCTAACATCATTGTTGCTAATGAAGCTGTAATAATTGTAGAAATTTCTACAATTTTTATGCCTTCTAAAGGTTTACTATTATTCATTCTCTCCCCTTTTACTGATTTATAATTAAAGATACTTTGTCTGACAAACTAATTCAATGAGGGAATAATGAGTGATTTAAAAGAATTATCTGAACTGGCCTGGAAAGGATTGCTTGATACTAAGTTTGAGCATCATCCTGTTCATACTTTTTATGAAGGATCCACAGAAATTAAACCAAACATTCTTGGAATGAAAGGTATTGGTGGTTTTTTTGCAGTCGATACAGGTGATGGCTTAGTTATGATTGATGCAGGCAGCCAATTAGATATTGAAACCGGTTATGAAGAAATAAAAAAGTGGCGACCCAATGATCATTTAAAAGCAGCAATCTTTACACATCATCATGTAGATCATGTTTTTGCAATTCAAAAATTTGATGAAGAATGTGAGAGTAAAAAATTACCCCTGCCTAAAGTGTATTCACATAATCTAACACCCGAACATTTCGATAGGTATATTCTGACTAATGGTTGGAATACCGCTATCAATCGAAGACAATTTGCAATCGATGTTGATAAATTCAATTGGCCTACTGAATATCGGTATCCTGACGAAACTTACTCTAAAGAAACTTCCTTTAAACAAGGCAAACTTACTTTTAATTTACACCATGCTAGAGGAGAAACAGATGATCATACGTGGGTGCATATACCTGAAGAAAAAATAATTGCCCCCGGGGATTTATTTATTTGGGCGGTACCTAACGGTGGAAATCCCCAAAAAGTACAAAGGTATATTTCGGATTGGGCCGAAGCTTTAGACGAAATGATTGCTCTTGAGCCCGAGATATTATTACCTGGACATGGATTTCCCATTTATGGAAAAGAAAGGATTAAAGAAGCTCTGTCTACAACCTCTATGTTTTTAAAAACCATAGAGACTCAAACAGTTCAATTAATGAATAAAGGCAAAAGACTTAACGAAATAATCCACACAGTAAAAATTCCTGATGAATTAATAAAGTTGCCTTGGTTAAGACCTGTATATGATGATCCCGAATTCCTTATTCGTATGATTTGGCGACGTTATGGAGGATGGTGGGACGGTGAATACGACCGCTTGCTTCCAGCTAAAAGAAATGAAGAATCAAAAGTTTGGATAGAATTGGTTGGCGGTGTAGAAATATTAATAGATAAAGCATTGGAAATGAGCTCTCAAGGTAAAGATAAAATTGCTGCTCACCTAATTGAAACAGCTTTTTATGCTGACGAAGCAAATGAACATGTACACAAAGCTAGGAAAATTATTTATGCAAATTTTTCAATAAAACAAGATTCTTCTATGGCTAGAAATATTCTAAATCATGCTAGTTTAGCCAGTACTCAAAATAAACGAGATTTGGCTGAAAAGAATTAAGAGTTCTCGGCCAATTCTTCAGGCGTTAAATCCCTTGCTTCTTTTACTAAAAGAATTGGTATGCCATCATTGATTGGGTAAGCTAATTTACTTTCAAAACAGAATAACTCTTCACCAACCAAGATTAATTTAGCTTTAGATTGAGGACATACCAACACCTCAAGCAATTTTTTATCTATCATGAATTGATCTTAAATTTTTAAAAATTTCTCTATTCTATTTGTACAAACTTCTTTTCCAATTAAAAAAAGTAAATCGGTTATAGATGGAGCTTTTGATTTTCCAGTTAATATCAATCTTAAAGGTTTTCCCAAGATAGGAAATTTTAAGTTATTTTTCGATAAAAAGTTATCTAAAAAAACCCCAATCAAGAGCTTTTCGTTAAAGTTTACTTCTTCAAGTTCTACTTTAAACTTTTCTAGTAAATCTTTATCAATTTGTATTGATGTTAATAATTCCTCGGTTAATTCAGGATCATCGTGAAAAATAGTTAATTCATCAATAATTTGTATTACGTTGTTTGAACTTACTCGAAGTAAATCTATAATTTCTATCTTTTTTGGATTTTGAATAAATTTATCTGACAAAGAAAAATTCTTATCTATGTAAGCATAAAGTGAATTTATATCAGTTTCTTTTAAATAATGATTGTTATAAAAATCTAATAACTTTTGCGAAAATTTTGCAGCTGATGAATTTACGTTTTGAATATCGAAATACTTTATTAATTCCTCTTCCGAAAAAATTTCTTGCTCTCTATAAGTCCAACCAAGTTTTATTAAATAATTAATCATTGCCTCTTTTAAATAGCCCATCTTTTTATATTCATTGATATCTAAAGCACCGTCACGTTTTGAAAGTCTTTTTCCCTCTGGTGATAAGACCATGGGAAGATGAGCATATTCAGGAGTATTTGCCTCAAGGGCATTCAGAATATTAATCTGTTTTAAAGTATTAGTAATATGATCATCCCCTCTAATAACGGTAGTAATTTCCATTTCGATATCGTCTACAGCAGCACAAAAATTGTACGTGGGAGAACCATCAGATCTTATGATTATGAAATCATCCAATTCTTTATTGTTAATAGAAATTTTTTTTAGAATTTTATCCTCAAAAGAAGTTTCTCCTTCCAAGGGCATTTTGAATCGTATTACATTTCCCTCTTCATGAGGAAGATTTAAATCTCTACTAAAACCGTCGTATCGAGGTTGTTGTTTATTTTGTTGTTGAATTTTTCTTACCTCTTCTAACCTTTCCGGCGAGACGTTACAAGAATATGCTAAACCTTTATTCAAGAGATCAAGAGCAATCTCTTTGTGCTTTGCTTGACGACTACTTTGGAACAAAGGCTCTTCATCAGCTTCAATACCAAGCCAAGAAAGACTTGTTAGAATTGAATCCACATACTCCTGGTTGGATCTTTCTTTGTCAGTGTCCTCGAATCTTATTAAGAATTTGCCTTTTTGAGCTTTGGCACAAAGCCAAGTAAAAATTGCTGTTCTCGCACCACCTATGTGCAAATGACCAGTTGGACTTGGAGCAAATCTAGTTCTCATTTTTATTTATTGATAATAAATATTCTTGATGAAGATTATTTTCCTCTTCTGTTGCTTTAATTTTAATAAGAGATCTTGAATTATTTACTTGCATGGTTTGATGATCATTAAAGCTTTGTTGTGAAGATGAAAATTTTAAATCTGTTTGACCGCCTGTCATAGACAAATAAACTTCTCCTAAAATTTTAGAATCCACTAAAGCGCCATGATATGAACGATCATAACCTTGAACATTATATCTTTCTGTTAAAACTTCGAGACTGTTTCTTTGTCCTGGATGAATTTGCCTAGCCATCAAGAGAGTATCTGTAATTTTCCCAACATGATCTTCTACTCTGTCCGGAATATTATTAAGAGCTAATTCATTGTTTATAAAACCTAAATCAAATTCAGCATTATGAATTAAAAGTTCAGCGCCTTTTATGAACTCTAATAAATCTAAACAAATATCAGTAAATAAGGGTTTATCGGAAAGGAACTCTTGAGATAATCCATGAACTTTTACAGCACCGGGGTCAATACTACGATTTGGATTCACATAAGATTGGAACTCTCTGCCAGTAAATTTTCTATTTTCTAATTCTACACAAGCTATTTCTATTAGTTTATGACCTGACTTATAGTCTAATCCAGTGGTTTCTGTGTCTAGGAAAATCTGCTTCATCTTCTAATCTTCTCGATACCCAAATTAGCTAAAGCATCAGCTTTTTCGTTTTCTGGATGGCCACTATGACCTTTAACCCAATTCCATTGAATGTTATGTAAATCATTAAGACAATCTAATTCTTTCCATAATTCAGAGTTTTTTACTGGTTTTTTGTTTGCAGTTTTCCATCCGTTCGTTTTCCATTTCTTGATGTAGTTGGTGATGCCATCCATAACGTATTTTGAATCGGTATATAAGTTAGCTTCTATCTGATTGTCAAAATACTCTAAAGATTTGATAACTGCCATTAATTCCATTTGATTGTTAGTAGTCTCTCTAATTCCGCCGCTTAACTCAATTTGTTCGTCTTCTAGGATTATCAATACTCCCCAGCCTCCAGGACCTGGATTTCCTTTGCAAGCTCCGTCTGTGTAAATATTAATTTTTTTCATTTTAACCTGTTAACCAAATGCCCAGCCTAATGATAAAATTAGATTGTGATTGAGGTAGTTCCATTAAAAGCATTTACTGATAATTATATCTGGGCTTTGGTCAGTAAAGAATCAGTTTATATAGTCGATCCAGGCGATGCTAATCCTGTATTAGAATTTCTTAACAAAAATAATTTCACTTTAGATGGAATTCTCATCACCCATCATCATTTTGATCACACTGGCGGAATAAAAACCTTAACCAGTAAATACGATGTGCCGGTATATGGCCCGGTTAACAATCGTATTGAAGGTATAACGCATGAATTAAAAGAAAACGATTCCATAATGGTATTCAACGAAAAATTTAAAATTTTTGAAGTTCCAGGACATACTTTAGACCACATAGCTTATTATTCAGAATCCTCCCAAAAATTATTATTTTGCGGTGACACACTTTTTTCTGGTGGTTGTGGCAGACTTTTTGAAGGAACTCCCGCTCAAATGCATAATTCTCTCCAAAAGCTTAAATCTCTTTCTCCCGAAACGTTGGTTTACTGCACTCATGAATACACAGAAAGTAATTTAAATTTTGCTGTAGTCGTCAATGATGAAAATGATTTTTTAAAAGACTACTATTCTGAAGTCAAAACCAAAAGAGAAAAAGATGAGATTACTTTGCCATCGTCTATTGAAAAAGAACTTTCGATCAACCCTTTTCTTAGACTTACCGATGAGAATATTATCTCCAATGCAAGTAATTTTGCTTCAATGACCATTAATAAAGAAGTAGATACTCTAAAAACAATTAGAGAATGGAAAGATAATTTCTAATGAAACTTTTTTTTCTCTTTCTACTAATCATTTCACATCAATCATTTAGTCAAGCTGTTCGATCTACTGAGTCTTTATGGGATCAAATTCGTTTAAGCAGTAATTTGCAATACGATTCAAATAGGTCAGAAATTGTTAACGCAACTGAAAAATATATTAGCAACCAATATTTAATCAACAGACTCTCAAAAAATGGTCAAAGATATCTTTATTACACAGTAAAAGAAGGATTAAGAAAAAACTTACCTGTAGAATTAAGTTTAATTCCATTTGTTGAAAGCCAATTTGATCCCTATGCTAGGTCTGCCACAGGAGCTTCCGGAATATGGCAATTTATTCCGAGTACTGCCAAAGAAAATGGGTTAAAGAAAAATTGGTGGTATGACGGTCGAAGAGATATTGTAGCTTCTACGGAGGCTGCATATGGATTTTTATCTAATCTTTATGAAAAATACGGAGACTGGTTAATAGCTATTGCTGCATACAATGCGGGTCCGTCAAGAATAAGAAAGGAAATAGAAAAAAATAAGAAAAAAGGTTTACCGACGGATTTTTGGTCTCTAAATTTACCTAGAGAAACTAAATCCTATGTACCAAAGATTTTAGCAATAGTTGAATTAATAAGAGATCCAGACAAATTCAATATTCAACTCCCCTTTTTACCGAATCGGCCCTATTTCAGAATAATTGAGTTACCTTCACAAGTTGATCTAATGCAGGTATCAAACTTATCGGGTGTTAACCTCGAACTTATTTACGAATTAAATCCTGGTTTTAATCAATGGGCAACTGATCCAAACGGTCCTTTTCATGTTTTATTACCAGTTGGTATAGCAGATAGATTTCAAATTATTTTAGAAGATATAGATCCTAATGAATTAGTGCAATGGGATAAATATTTGGTTAGACGTGGGGATACTTTAACTTCCATCGCCGAAAAGTACCTTATTGACTTTGAACTCTTAAAGGAAATAAATGGTCTCAAAGACGATACGATTTATGAGTCAGAAGAATTGATAGTTCCAAGAGGCCCTAGTTGGATTAAAGATTATTTAAACAGACCGGATGTTTATTATGTAAAAAGCGGCGATAGTTTATGGTCAATTGCAAGAAAGTTTGAAGTTACAATTAGAGACCTTTCTATTTGGAACGATCTAAATCCATCAAACTTTTTACTTACGGGATCAAAAATATTAATTTATCCTAAATATTTAAAACCTAGGCCCGTTCCTAAGGTAAATCGAAACGATATTGCCTATCCAGTTAAGACAGGCGACACTATCAATAAAATATCTCTAAGATTTGGAATAACAAAGGATTGGATTTTGAAGTGGAATGATATTGAGGATGAAAGTCTCATATATCCAGGCGATATCCTTAATTTAAATCTTTCTGAATTGAATTAAAGTAATTTAAGCAACCATAAAGTGCTAAATTTTCCTTTGTGACAATATTAATTGGAGTCATCTTCAAAATTTCTAATTGAGGACTTTCAATATTTGCTAAGAATTGTTTCTCAAATTTTTTCTTATCAATAAAACTTATTAATGATCTCATCATACTTCCAGCGAGAAAGATTCCTTTGCCTGGCATGTAGGTAAGCGTTAATTGAGACAAAAGTATAGCTATTCTATCTATAAGATCCTCAATAATTTCTAAGGCAAAATCTTCTCCATTTTTTGCCAGCTTAAATATGTCTTCTGAACTTATTTTTTTATCTTTTTTTAATTCGAATATTTTAGAAATTCCTGTTCCAGAGATAGTGTCTTCAATTTTAGAAAATTGATTTGTTGAGGCAAGCTCATCTCCAACTAATTCATTTACTCCAAGATTAATATTTCCAACTTCTGTTGATTGAACATATTTCTCATCAATTAAAAGTGAGACTCCTAAACCTGTGCCAGGTCCAAAAAATAGAATATTATTATTGTAAAAATTAGTTTTTGGGTTAATTAAATTAATTAGATTATCACTCTTTAAACTTGGATAACTATAAGCGATTGCTTCCCAATCATTTAAAATCAAACAATTTTTTAAATTAAATTTTTCTTTAAGTTTGTTAGCGTCAATTTTTAAGGTTCTGTTAGTCATTTCTATAGTTCCATATAATTTTGGTCCAGCAATAGAGAGTACTAAATTATTTATCTGATTTTTATTCTCAGCTAAGATGTCTTGGAGGAAGGTGTCTAGTTTATCTTCTAATTGAAGTTTTTTTTTATTTACCGAATCTATTTTGTTATTTTCTACGCTCAAAATTGCAAATCGCATATGAGTACCGCCGAGATCTATTAAAAGAGTTTTTTCCATTTAAAATCTTGAATTAATTACATCTGTGCGGACAACCTAAGGAATAGGAATCTGCCGAGAGAATCATAAAAGGATGGATAGAAGTTTCCATTTCCTGGAACGTAACCAATTTGTCCATTAACTGGAGGATCTTGATCAAATAAATTGTTAATACCAAGTCTCAAATCAAATGAATCGAAGGAAAATTTCAAAGAAGGATCAATATAAGTAAAACTTTTAAAAGGAACGTTTTCATCATAAGAGGTTCTAGAACTATCAACGTTAGTGTCGTCTACTGATCCAATGTGTCTGACCCTCAAATTTATGTTTAATGGTATATCGCGAATAGTCGATAAGAGATCAATTGATAATATGTTTTGGAATTTTGGTGAAGGCATACCACAAGTATTTTCATATCTACCTCGACAATCAGTAGCTATATTAGAAGAAGCTTGTTGAATTTCTCTTTTTATTAAAAAATTAGAGAAATTACTTAGTTCTAATATTCCAAATTTAGTTTCAAAAGATTTTTTATAAAGAATATCAACACCAGTGATTTTATTACTGACAAAATTCAATAAGGGAGTATTTATTCTTCCATCGCCTT
>CABZRA010000008.1 GCA_902527995.1 uncultured SAR86 cluster bacterium | reverse complement strand
TGGAGGATACCCAGCTTCAGTTAATGTTTCATATCCCGCTTTAATTAAAGAAGTTAAGCCGCCGCACAAGACAGCTTGTTCACCAAATAAATCGGTTTCAGTTTCGTCTTTAAACGTAGTTTTGATGATCCCCGCTCTACCGCCGCCAATTGCACTAGCATATGCAATTGAGTTTTCCAAAGCGTTACCTGAAGCATCTTGTTGGATGGCAATTAAACATGGCACGCCCGCCCCACTTTTGTATTGACCTCTTACAGTATGGCCAGGACCTTTGGGAGCGATCATAACTACATCTAAATCTGATCTAGGAGTGATTTGCTTGTAATGAATATTGAATCCGTGCGCAAAGGCTATAGTCGCGCTTTGCTTCAAATTAGGCTCTATTTCTTCTATATATGTTTTACCTTGAAATTCATCAGGAATTAAAAACATCACGAAGTCAGCTTTTTGAGCGGCGTCAGCGTTACTTAAAACTTCAAACCCCGCTTCTTCTGCCTTAAGAGCTGAAGACGATCCTTCACGCAATCCGATGATGACTTCAAAGCCCGAGTCTTTCAAATTGTTAGCATGAGCATGACCTTGTGAGCCATAGCCAATGACTGCTATTACTTTATTCTGTAAAACTTCAAGATTTGCATCTTTATCGTAGTAAACTTCCATTGTTTCTCCTATTTCAATATATAACTTTCGTTTCTTCTTCAGTTTCCAAAGAAACATTTCCCAACGTCATTCCAAGAGCTCCTGTTCTAGTTACCTCTATTAAGTCATCTTCTAATTCAACTAATAAGCTTTCTAGGTTGTCAGTATCTCCTATCAACCTCAAGATTGTTTTCTCGTCTTTATTATCAAGTTCATTAAATTCTAGACTTGAATAATTCTTTTCTATTTTACTAATCACTTCAGATTTATTTGAAACTTTTATTAAAGCCATTTCTAAAGATATGGATTCACTTGCTTTTAAATCTTGAACCATGACAACATCGATCAGCTTATAAAGCTGTTTGAGTATTTGTTGAATCACTTCATTAGATTCGGAAGTAGTCATAGTAAGTCTTGATAAAGTTGGATCCTGAGTTGGCGCTACAGACAAAGAATCGATGTTGTAGCCTCTTTGAGAGAATAGACCTATAACTCTGGATAAAGCGCCAGGTTGGTTTTCCATTAGTAAAGAAATTTGACTAGCCATCTTAAAAAGTTTTTTTATCCTTACTCAAGCGCATTTCGGACATTGACCCTCCGGCCTCAAGCATAGGATATACATGCTCATCGGGATCTACCAAAACATCTAAAAATACTAATTTATCTTTCATCGCAAAACTTTCTTTCATAGCATCGTTAAGATCTGACAACTTCTCTACTTTGATTCCAACATGTCCAAAAGATTCTGCAAGCTTCACAAAATCTGGAAGAGAATCTTCATACGAGATACTTGAATACCTTCCTCCATATTGCATATCTTGCCACTGTTTAACCATTCCTAAAGCTCTGTTATTTAAGTTAATGATCTTGATCGGAAGACCATATTGTCCACAAGTTGATAATTCTTGGATACACATTTGAATGCTTCCTTCCCCTGTCACGCAAGCAACTTCAGCATCAGGAAATGCAAATTTAACTCCCATAGCTGATGGAAGCCCAAAGCCCATAGTTCCAAGCCCGCCTGAGTTGATCCATTTTCTAGGGTCTTTAAATTTATAATATTGGGCTGCAAACATTTGGTGCTGACCAACATCAGAGGTTACGTAAGCATTACCTTTAGTAATTTGGTATAAAGACTGGATAACTTGCTGCGGCAGAATTATATCCTTCTCATTTTTAAGTTTAAGCATGTCGTGATTTAAGCCATGCGCCTCTCTCCAAGTTTCAACTTTACTCCACCAATCTTTGTAAATGGCTTGGTCGAAACCACTAACTTTAACTTGCTCGATTAATTGTTGCATTACTAACTTCGCATCGCCTTCAATTGCTAGATCAACTCCAATAATCTTATCGATTGAAGACGGATCTGAATCGATATGTATTTTCTTCGCTGCCAAACCAAATTTACTTGGATTATTTGTTATTCGATCGTCAAATCTTGCGCCAACATTAAAAATTAAGTCAGCCTCAGACATCACCATATTTGCCTCATAAGTACCATGCATGCCTAACATACCCACAAATTGATCATCATTGCCTGGAAAGGCTCCAAGTCCCATCAGCGTATTGGTAACAGGGCAGCCAATTAATTTTGAAAATTCAGTCAGTTCCTTTGAGGCATCTGCTTGAATAGTCCCACCACCGGAGTAAATAACGGGTTTTTTTGCAGATCTAAATAATTCTATCGCAGCAGCAATTTTTTCATCATCTCCCTTTCCTAAAATTGGAAACGATCTCATGACTAAATCTTTTGGATATTTATACTCAAACTTATAATTTGGATCCGTCATGTTTTTAGGTACGTCTATTACTACTGGCCCTGGTCTACCTGAAGTAGCTATATGAAATGCTTTTTTTATAACAACTGGTATTTCTTCAGCTGATTGCACTAGAAAACTATGTTTAACGATAGGTCTCGAAATTCCCATCATGTCAGTTTCTTGAAATGCATCGGAACCTATCAAGTGGCTAGCAACTTGCCCAGATATAACCACTACTGGAATTGAGTCCATATAGGCGGTAGCGATTCCAGTTATTGCGTTGGTAGCGCCAGGCCCAGATGTAACTAAAGCAACTCCAGGTTTTCCTGTTGCCCTAGCATAACCATCTGCAGCATGGACTGCGGCTTGTTCATGCCTCACCAAAATGTGTTGAACTTTATTTTGCTTATAAATTGCATCATAGATATGCAAAGCCGCTCCGCCTGGATAGCCAAAAATTAAGTCAATATTTTCGTCGGCGAGAGCTCTTATTAGAGCATCTCCTCCATTGATTTCCTCATTACTCATCGCTATTGCTTAGTTTTGTACCTAAGGGAGCGAATTTTGACACCCATCAGAGACAAGTCAAGTTAATTGAGAGAGTTGAGCTAGTTTGGTTTCAAGGCTCTTAATATCTTTTGGTAACTCAATGGTAAATTCAATTTTTTTATTTGAACTAGGATGAAGAAATGCAAGGGAGGAAGCGTGAAGAGCCTGCCTAGGAAATTGCTCGATGACCTCTCTCAACTTACTGTCGGTTGACTTTGCAAACCTCCTTTTCCTTCCATACAAGGGATCACCAATAATGGGGTAGCCCATATGGCTTAAATGAACTCTTATTTGGTGAGTTCTTCCCGTTTCAAGCCTTAAAACCAAATGTGAATAATTGCCGTAATTAGTTTTAAGTGAATAGTGAGTAATGGCCTCTTTACCAGAATCAAGTACAGATTGTTTCTGTCTGTTGAAAGGATGTCGACCAATTGGCTCATCAATTTTTCCTGATTTGGTAATTTTACCAACAACAAAAGCTTGATATGTCCTTCTTACCGATCTATTGGAGATTTGCTCTGATAAATTTAATAGGGATTTTTCATTTTTAGCTATCACCATTAATCCTGAAGTATCTTTGTCTAATCTATGAACAATTCCTCCTCTGGGAAGTTTTTTTAATTGAGGAAATTTAAATAATAGTCCATTTAAAAGAGTATTAGTTTTATTGCCGGCACCAGGATGAACGACCAAATCTGAAGTTTTGTTTACCACGATGAAATCATCGTCCTCATTGACAATCTCCAATTCAATTTTTTGTGGGATTGTTTCAACTACTTCTTCCTCAATAAAATTAATTTCTATTAACTCGCCACCATAAAGCTTGCTATTTAACTTTAAAACAATCTCTTCATTCAGCAAGACTCTGCCACTTAAAATTGCAGTTTTGATTTTTGATCTAGAAATATCCTTAAGCATTACTGTAAGCGCTAAATCAATTCTTTGGCCTGATAGTTCCTCGGGAACTTTGAGGACTTGATTAGTTTTAATTGTCATATTTTCTGATGATAGAATAGTCGAAACTATGGACAATATTAAGAAAAATAAATTCTGGATACTTAGTATAGCTATCTTAGCTATAGTTTTTTCTGGTTGTAATTCAAGTCCAGAAGAAGAAATTACTATAGAAATGATTGAGAAAGATATTTACGATCAAGCTCAAAGTAGGCTGAAATCAGGAAATTATGCACTTGCCATTTTAAGTTTGGAGACTTTGGAGAGGCAGTTTCCCTTTGGAAAATATGCAGAGCAAGCTCAATCTGAACTAATTTATGCTTACTATAAAAATTCTTCGTATGATGCTGCAATCTCAGCTGCTGACAGATTTATAAGTCTTCACCCAAGACACCCAAATACTCCTTATGCATTTTATTTGAAAGGATTGGCTAAATTTACAGAGGATCAAAGTTTTTTCGGTGAACTTCCTCTCCTCGGAGATATGACTCACAAACGAGACCTTAGCCGAGCTAAAGAATCATTTGATGATTTAAGCGAATTTCTTACGAGATATCCTGAAAGTGAATATGCAGGAAATGCAAAACAAAGGATGATTTATTTAAGAAATTTGATAGCTAAACAAGAAATCTATATTGCAGAATACTACATCGAAAGGAAAGCATATGTTGCCGCTGTAAATCGCGCTAATTACATAATAAAGCATATGTCTAGGACTCCGGAAGTTGTCAAGGCTCTAGAAATATCAATTGTTGCATATAAGGAATTAGGAAAAGATGACTTAGCTAAAAAAGCTGAAGAAGTTTTAAAAACCTATAAAGAAAAAATTTAAGAACTAAGATTCTTAGTCAGATCAATCTACAACCAAAATATTTATTTTTCCAGAAACTACTGGCGTTTCATGAGGAACATGCATCCAATCGCCAAGTAAAAGCTGAAGAGTATGCTCACCTGGATCAAGTTCTATAGTTGCTTGAGTTTGGCCTTTACCGAAATGCAAATGTTGGGCATCTGCAGGAATTCCAGACTTTAAATCTGGTAGCTTATCTAAATCGATCAAAAGATGATGATGACCAGTATTTGGAAAATTTATTCCTGCAGGAGCTATGCCCATTCCTTGAAGTCCGAAAACAACTTCAAAAGGACTAGAAACTTCTGCACCGTCTTTAGGACTGATAATAAAAACCTTAGCTGAAGGAGCAGCACTGATTGAAAAAATAAAAGTTAATGCTAAAAGAAATTTATTCATATTCACCGTCCTGATATATTAATGGGTCTTTTTCTCCAGAGTGCTTTAAATCATAAATTTTTCCAATCACTAAAGAATGACTATTAAAAGGGTAGATTTCGTCAATAGAACAAAAAATATTAGATTGAGCGTTAGTTAAATAAACTGGTTCAGTTTGACTCCACTCTCCTCGAGAAAATCTTTTTTCACCTTCGTCTTCACCACTGCATAAATTGGCTAAATCTTTTTGGGTACTATTTAATAAGTTCAAACAAAACTTTTTATTTTTTTCTAGGTTTTCATGCATTGAAGCATTTTTATTAATGCATACTATTATCATAGGCGGCTCCAAAGATAAGGAAGTCACAGAGGAAACAGTAACCGCACATCTATCGCCTTTAACTCCTGAAGTCATAATGTAGACGTTTTGTTTCAACGTTCTGAGGATTTGTAAAAATTCTTCTTGCATTGGGTTTTTATAAAAAATATTCTTAATAGTAATCATAATTCATTTGTGACTGAGATGGAAAAAGGGAAAATAAGAATTATCGGCGGAAGGTGGAGAGGAAAAAAAATTCCTTTTCCAATAAATCCAAATTTAAGACCAACGCCTGACAGAGCTAAAGAGACTGTTTTTAACTGGTTGGGAAATGATCTAACAGGTTTTTCTTGCTTGGATTTATTTGCCGGGACTGGCGCGATGGGAATTGAAGCTTTATCTCGAGGTGCAATCGGAATTGATTTTGTAGAAATCGAAAAGAATTTTGCAAAAGATCTCAAAAAGACCTTAGAAAGCTTAGAAGGAGAAATAGATGCAGAAATTTATAACGAAGATTTTTATAATTGGTTTAATCAAAATTCTTCGGGAAAGATTTATGATTTAATTTTTATTGATCCACCATTCAATAAAAATTTGATTCAGGATGTTTTTAAATGCTTAAAACAAAAAAAAATTTACTCTCCTAACACGATTTTTTATTTGGAATCAGAAGCGAGTATAAATTTAGGTTTTTTGGATGAAGAATTTGAAATTTTTAAAGAAAAAACTTTGAAAAATAAGTGCTACAGACTAATGAAGGTTAAAACTACTTAGCCTTCTTCATTGAATCGAAGAACTCATTATTAGTTTTATGCTTTCTCAGCTTATCAATGAGCCATTCGGTGGCCGTAATGTCTTCCATTTCATGAAGTAATTTTCTGAGAATATTGATCCTAGCCAAATCCAACTCATCTGTAATTAATTCTTCTCTTCTAGTTCCAGATCTTCTAATGTTGATGGCAGGAAAAATTCTCTTTTCTGCAATCGATCTATCTAAATGAATTTCCTGATTACCAGTTCCTTTGAATTCCTCGTAAATAACTTCATCCATTCTAGAACCAGTATCAACTAAAGCTGTGGCTATAATAGTGAGGCTTCCTCCGTTTTCAATATTTCTAGCTGCACCAAAAAATCTTTTAGGTTTTTCCAAAGCATTTGCATCGACTCCACCAGTAAGGATTTTTCCCGAAGAAGCTTGAGTTGAGTTGTATGCCCTTCCTAACCTAGTAATTGAATCTAAAAGGATAATTACATCATTTCCAGATTCAACTAGTCTCCTAGCTTTTGCAATCGCCATTTCAGCAACTTGAACATGTCGTGAGGGTGGTTCATCAAAAGTGCTAGCTATGACCTCCCCTTTAACTGATCTGGTCATATCTGTAACCTCTTCGGGTCGCTCATCAATCAGTAGAACCATTAAAATACTGTCTGGGCTATTTTTTTCTATGGAATGTGCGATGCTTTGTAGAAGTAAGGTTTTTCCTGCTTTAGGAGGCGAGACTATCAAGCCTCTTTGCCCTTTTCCGGTAGGAGAAATTAAGTCGATAATTCTCGCAGACAAATCCTCAGTAGTACCATTACCAGATTCCATAACAAGTCTGTCTTCAGGAAATAAAGGAGTTAAATTTTCAAACGCCAATTTAGATTTAGTTTTATCTGTCCCCTCAAAATTTATTTCATCTATTTTTAACAGAGCAAAATATCTTTCTCCATCTTTGGGAGGTCTTATTTTTCCAGAAATCGAATCACCTGTTTTAAGTCCAAATCTTCTAATTTGACTTGGAGAAACGTAAATGTCATCAGGTCCAGCAAGATATGATGAAGTAGGCGATCTTAAGAATCCAAAACCGTCGTTTAAAATTTCTAATACTCCTTCGCCTTCAATGTCTTCCCCACTTTTGGAGTGAGATTTCAATATATTAAATATAACGTCTTGTTTTTTTGATCTTGCTATATTTTCAATACCCATGTCCTCGGCAATACCGATTAATTCTTCGATGGGTTTGGCTTTAAGTTCGCCTAAATGCATGTGGTTTATAAATTATAATGAAAAGTTAACTGGAATTTATTTCGTAACCGATAGTTACTGGGCAAATCTAGCACTTATATTTAATCACGTCTAGTAAATAATTAAATATGTTGGTTTAGGAATTCTAGTAATTGATTTTTAGTTAAAGCACCTATTCTTTGATCAATTGGATTGCCATCTTTAAAAAGTATTAACGTTGGAATGCTCATAACTTTCTGTTTAATGGCTGAATCTCTATTATTATCGACATCTAATTTTGCAATAGTTAGCTTATCTTTCAGTTCGTCTGATAATTCTTCAAGTATTGGGGCCACCATTTTACAAGGACCACACCATTCAGCCCAGTAATCAACAAGCACTGGTTTCTCAGAAGCTGTTAATTGCTGATCAAAATTATCGTCGTTCAGTTCAATGATTTCACTCATATAATAATTATGATCGAAATAAGAATATTTTAAAGCTTTTAATCTGTAATAGCGCCCAAGGAAGCTGAACTTACAACTTTTGCATACTTAGCAAGTACTCCCCTTTTTTTATAAGGTTTCGGATTGACCCATAATTTTTTTCTTTCTGAAATTTCTTCGTCAGTGAGCTTAACATCAATCCTTCCCTTAATTGCATCAATGGTGATTTCGTCTCCATCATTTAGTAGTCCTATTAGCCCACCTTCTGCAGCTTCGGGTGTAATGTGTCCAACAACAAAACCATGAGAGCCTCCCGAAAATCTTCCATCAGTAATGAAGGCTACTTTATCACCCATATCTTTTCCCATAATTGCTGAAGTAGGCTTCAACATTTCTCTCATTCCAGGACCTCCGACAGGGCCTTCGTATCTCACAACGATAACATCACCCGGATTAATTCTAGAGTTATAAATGGCATCTAATGTTTCTTCTTCTGAATTAAATACTCTCGCAATTCCTGTAAAGCTAGTACCTTCTTTTCCGGTGATTTTTGCAACTGCTCCATCCTCTGCCAAGTTTCCTTTTAATATTTTTAGGTGACTGTCTTTTTTTATTGGCTTTGAAAACGTTGAAATTATTTTTTGCTCTTTTGGATAAGGTTCTACATTTTCCAAATTTTCCTCCAAGGTTTTGCCTGTAACAGTTAAACAAGATTTATGCAGAAGCCCCTCTTCCATGAGCATTTTCATTAAAGGTTGAACTCCTCCAATGGCATTTAACTCTGACATTAGATAATGACCAGATGGCCTTAAATCAGCCAAAACTGGACTAGTTTTTCCTATTTGCTCAAAATCTTCAATTTTCAAAGGGACTCCAACTGTATGAGCCATAGCCAACAAATGAAGAACAGCATTTGTGGATCCTCCAAGAGCTATTATCACTCTAATAGCATTTTCAAAAGCTTTTCTAGTCATAATATCTGAAGGTTTAATATCTTTTTCCAAGAGATGATTTATAGCAGCTCCAATTTTTTTACAATCAACCTTTTTTTCATCTGAAACAGCATCCTGGGAACTGCTTCCAGGTAAACTCATACCTAAAGCCTCAATAGCACAGGCCATAGTATTGGCTGTATACATGCCCCCACAAGAACCTGGTCCTGGAAGAGCTGTCTTCTCAATCGCTACCAACTGATCCTCAGAAATTTTTTTACTCGTATAACTTCCTATTCCTTCCATAACAGTCACCAAATCCGAATGATTTTCGCCAGGTCTGATTGAACCTCCATAGACAAAAACAGAAGGTCTATCTAATCTTGCTAAGCCAATCAAACAGCCGGGCATATTTTTGTCGCATCCGCCTATTGCAACAACGCCATCAAAAGATTGACAACCAACTACTGTTTCAATCGAATCAGCGATTACTTCTCTTGAGACTAGAGAGTATCTCATTCCCAAGGTTCCCATTGATATACCATCAGAGATTGTAATGGTATTGAACAACACAGACTTAAGCTGATTTTCATCAATCGATTGACATACCAGACTTGCTAAATCATTAATGTGCATATTGCATGGGGTCACCATAGACCATGTCGATGCAACCCCTACCTGAGGTCTTTTAAAATCTTCGTCTTCAAAACCTGCTGCACGCAACATAGAACGAGATGCAGCCTGTTCAGGTCCATCTACTAATAAAGACGAAAACTTTCTCTTTTTATCCATTAGTTTTTTGAAATGTTGGCAATTTTTAAATAAATTTTTAAATTTAGTATATTTTATTAGAATTTGTCCTAAATGTACCTAATAAAAAAAATAGTAATCTTAATTATGACTTTTTCGGTCTATTTAAGTTCAAGTGACTCAATTAACAACTTCGTGCCAAACTCAAAAAAGGCTATCAGCATTTATGCTGACAAAAAAAAAGAAGCTTTAGAGATAAATTTTAAATTACACGAAGGAGTTTACGTCTATAAAAACAAGATCAAAGTAAAGCAAGAAAAATTATCTAAACCCTTTATTATTTTAGGTGAAATAACATTTGTAAAAGACAATTTTTTTGGACCTCAACCTATTTTAGAAAAAGATTTTATTTTAAGTCTTAATCTTTCTGATATTATTTCAAAAGGATATCTTTACTTGGAATATCAAGGGTGTTTCGAAAATTCTTTTTGTTACAACAAGGAAGAAAAAAAAATATCTTATTAGAATTTATCTCCTTTCAAATTCTTTGAAATTGTAATTAAAATCTCTTAAAATCTTTAAAATATGTCTAACTTACTACTTTTAAATGGCCCAAATCTTAACCTTCTCGGAACCAGAGAGAAAGATATCTATGGGAGCAGTACCTTAGAAGAAATTGAATCCAAGCTCACCCAGCTTGCTGCAGAAAATAATATCGAACTAAATTGTTTTCAAAGTAATGCAGAACACGAGCTTGTAGATAAGATACAGGA
Source organism: uncultured SAR86 cluster bacterium (assembly GCA_902527995.1). Taxonomy (GTDB): domain Bacteria; phylum Pseudomonadota; class Gammaproteobacteria; order Magnimaribacterales; family AG-339-G14; genus AG-339-G14. Next base: position 27,030 of record CABZRA010000008.1, on the reverse strand, counting down.
GGCCAAAAAAAAAGACGTGAAGATTATTCTCTTCAACCCAGGAGCTTTTACTCATACAAGTGTCGCATTGAGGGATGCAATTTTGGGGGTGGACATTCCAATGATAGAAATTCACATTAGTAATATTTTTGGGAGAGAAAGTTTTAGAGAAAAATCTTTTTTTTCTGACATTTCTATTGGTGTAATTTCAGGTCTAGGAGAAGAAAGTTACGTTAGCGCATTAGATTTTGCAATTAAAAAAATTGGAGACTTATAAATGGATATAAGAAAAGTAAAGAAATTAATTGAGATGTTAGAAAGTTCTAATCTTAATGAAATAGAAATCAAGGAAGGGGAAGAGTCAGTAAAATTAGTTAAAGCTGGTTCAAATTCGTCTCAGATTTTAGTTCCGAAACCTGATGCTCAAATACCAGAAGAAAATTTAATCTCTAAAAAAGAACCCGAGAGATTGGAAAGTAATACAAAAGTCGAAGAAACAAAAAAAGCATCAGGTAAAGAGATTAAATCGCCAATGGTAGGGACTTTCTATGGAGCTCCAAATCCAGGAGCCGACACTTTTGTTAAAGTAGGTGATACCGTAAATGAAGGAGACGTGCTTTGTATCATAGAAGCAATGAAAATGATGAATGAAGTTAAAGCAGATTTCAGCGGAACAATTATTGAAATAATTCCTGAAGATGCAGAACCAGTTGAATTTGGACAAACTCTTTTTCTCCTAGATTAGTAATGTTTGACAAAATTTTAATTGCCAACAGAGGTGAGATAGCACTTCGTGTGCTAAAGGCTTGTAAAGAGATGGATATAAAATCTGTAGCAGTATATTCTGAACCTGATAAAGAACTTAAGCACGTGAAGATGGCGGATGAAGCTATTTGTATTGGCCCTGCTCAGTCAAATAAAAGTTATTTAAACATTCCAGCTCTAATAAGTGCCTGTGAAGTATCTGGAGCTGAAGCTGTTCATCCTGGTGTGGGTTTTTTGGCTGAAAATGATCATTTTGCTGAACAAGTTGTGGCAAGCGGCTATACATTTATAGGGCCAGATCCGGAATCAATTAGAATTATGGGTAATAAAATTTCGGCTAAAGAGATGGCAACCTCATCTGGTTTGCAATGCGTTCCTGGCAGTGGAAGAGTTTCTGCAACTAATAGAGAAACTTTGAAAATAGCCAACACGATAGGATATCCATTATTAATTAAAGCTGCAGCAGGTGGTGGTGGAAAAGGTATTAAAATTGTCAGAGAAGAAACAGAGCTACTTTCTAGTATGAGAATAACTCAACAAGAAGCACTTAATAGCTTTGGAAGTGACGAAATATATTTAGAAAAGTTTATAGAAAATCCAAGGCATATTGAAGTGCAAGTAATTGCTGACAACTTTGGTAATGCCCTGCACTTTTTTGAAAGAGATTGCTCTATTCAAAGGAAAAATCAAAAAATTATAGAAGAAGCTCCTGCATGGAATCTCAACGAAACAAAAAAAGAGGAATTATTTAAGCTTTGTATAAATTGCTTAAAGAAAATGAAATATAAAGGCGTTGGAACTTTTGAATTTCTTTATAAGGACGATGAGTTTTATTTCATTGAGATGAACACTAGATTACAAGTTGAACATACAGTTACAGAAATGATTACCAATAGAGACCTGGTTAAATTGCAAATTGAAACAGCAGCTGGTCAAAAACTTGAACTGAAGCAAAATGATATTAAGAAATATGGACACGCGATTGAATGCAGAATAAATGCTGAAGATCCTGAAACGTTCATTCCATCTCCAGGAAAAATTACTGAATACGATCCACCTGGAGGTATTGGTATTAGGGTCGACTCGCACCTTTATGCTGGCTATACCGTTTCGCCTTATTATGACGCTTTGATTGCAAAAGTATGCGCATTCTCTTTTGACAGGAAGTCTGCTATCAAAAGGATGTCGTTTGCTTTAGAAGAGTTCTTTGTAGACGGAATAATGACAAACAAAGATCTGCAAGAAATAATTATGAAAGAGCCCAATTTTTTCGAAGGAGACATTTCTATAAATTATCTTAAAGACGTTCTTAATATTAACTAATGGGTAAACCACAAGAATATAACCCAACGAAAATTGAGAAAAAAATTCAGAATTTTTGGGAAAAGAATAAAAGTTTTGAAGTAGAGGCGGATTCTGAAAAGGAAAAATTTTATTGCTTAAGTATGTTCCCTTATCCGTCTGGTGAGCTTCATATGGGGCACGTGAGAAATTATACGATAGGAGACGTGATCTCAAGATTTCAAAGAATGAAAGGTAAAAATGTATTGCAGCCGATGGGTTGGGATGCATTTGGACTTCCTGCGGAAAATGCAGCTATTGAAAATAGTGTGTCTCCAAAGGAATGGACTGAAACAAATATAAAAAAAATGAAAGCACAGCTTAAATCTTTAGGTTTCAGTTACGACTGGAGAAGAGAATTTAAAACCTGTGACGAAGATTATTTTAAATGGGAGCAATGGTTATTTTGTGAACTTTATAAAAAGAATTTAGTTATTAGAGAGGAGACAGAAGTAAATTGGGATCCTGTCGATAAAACAGTGCTCGCTAACGAACAAGTCATTGATGGAAGGGGCTGGCGGTCAGGAGCAGAGGTAGAAAAAAAAATCGTAAATCAGTGGGCTTTAAAAATAGAAGACTACGCAGAAGAATTATTAAATGAGCTTGATGCTCTTTCTGGCTGGCCAGAACAAGTAAAACTAATGCAAAAAAATTGGATTGGTAAGTCTGAAGGAATGGAATTTGCATTTGAAACAAACTCCGGAGATGCATTGAAAGTTTTCACTACAAGGCCAGATACAATCATGGGAGTAACATTTTTAGCACTTTCTGTATCTCATCCAATCACAAAAAGTTTTATTGAAAAAGATAAGAACCTTAAAAATTGGATTTTGAAAAATTCTAAAGGATCAACCTCTGAGGTAAGTTCAGCTTTGACAGAAAAAGAAGGGTTTAAGCTAGACACTTTCGCTCATCATCCAATAACAAAAGAAAAAATTGAAATCTGGGTAGGAAACTATGTCCTTCAGTATGGTTTTGGAGCTTTGATGGGAGTACCGGCCCATGACCAAAGAGATTATGACTTTGCAAAGAAATATAACATTAAAATTAAACAAGTAATTCAAGATTCAGAAAGAAAAATAAATGTTTCTGAACAAGCTTTTGTGGAAAAAGGAGAAATTTTTAACTCAGGTTTTTTAGATGGATTATTATCTGATGAGGCTGCAAACAAGTTAGAAAAATTTGGTTCAAAAAGAACAAATTTTAGATTAAGAAATTGGGGTGTTTCTAGACAAAGAAGATGGGGGGCCCAAATCCCTATGATGATAAATAAAGACAATCCTAGCGATGTTCTTCCGTTTTCAGAACTTAGTAGTGCCGATCTAGAAAATGATTCAATTGATCTGAATGGTAAAACTTATACAAAAGATTCAGATACTTTTGACACCTTTGTTGAATCTTCTTGGTACTTTGCAAGGTTTGCTTCCTATAAATCTCAAGACAAAATTCTAGATGACGAAGCAAACTATTGGTTACCTGTGGATCAATATATAGGTGGTATAGAACATGCAATCCTACATCTTTTATATTCAAGATTTTTTTGCAAAGCAATGAATGATTTAAACCTCTTAGAAACAAGGGAGCCCTTTACAAATTTACTCTGCCAAGGAATGGTTTTAAAAGACGGCTCAAAGATGTCTAAGTCAAAAGGTAATGTTGTAAATCCCAAAGACTTGATTAAAGAATTCGGTTCTGATGCCGTAAGAATGTTTTCAATGTTTGCAGCACCGCCCAATCAATCATTGGAATGGTCAAATGAAGGTTTAAAAGGCTCTTATAAGTTTTTGAATAAATTGTGGAACCTTGCACAAATAATAAAATCTCAAAAAATTATAGATAATGATGATGAAAGTATTGATGAAAAACTGGAAGTTAAACTAAATCAAACCATAAAAAAGGTTTCTGATGACTTTGAAAGAAGGCAATCTTTTAATACAGCTATATCCTCTATCATGGAATTGATAAATTTCATTCCTGATATTTTCTTGGAGGAAACAATAACAAGTCAGAAAAATAAATCACTAAGAAATATTATGAATAAAACTTTGTTGATGCTCTATCCTATTTCTCCTCATATTTGCCATGAGCTTTGGGATCAACTTAATGAAAATATAATAGAAAATAATAAATGGCCTGATTTTGATAAATCGTATTTAGAATCTTCTGAGATTGATTTTGTTATCCAAGTCAATGGTAAAGTAAGAGGTTTTTTAAAAGTAGACATTCAGGATAAAAAAGAGACTATTATAAATTTAGCGAAAAATATTGAGAATGTGAAAAGATTTTTATCAGATAAAGAGGTCCTTAAGGTAATATTTATAGAAAAGAAATTAATCAACTTTGTTGTTAAATGAAGCTATATTTATCTTTAATATTATTTATTTTATTGAGCTGCGGCTATTCTCCAGTCAATGAGTCTCGCGATGAGCTGCTCAGTGTTCATTTTTCCTTCAAAAACAACCCATTAAATCAATCGCTGCTTGCTGAAATTAAGAAGAATACCCCTTTTCTGAATCTTGAACTTTCTTCATCAGTTGATGCAGACTTAGAAGTTGAAATTATTAATCATAGGATTGGAAAATTCCTAAATACAACAGATAAAAATTTTTTTCCTGCTGTTGGAACATTGGATTATCAATTTGATTTTTATTTGAAGACGAATGCTAAAAGTGAATTTGTAGAATTTTTTGCTAACGAAGATTTTGCCTATGACACTGATAGTATTTTATCTAACGAACAAAAAATTGAAGAAATTAAAATTAATTTCTTTCAGCAAGCTTTAGTTGAATTGTCTTTTAGAATTTCTAACTTTTCTTCTAATCTCTAATGAAAGTTTTTAACATTTATACCATCTATGGAGTAGAACCTTTTTTAATCGAATTAAAACGGGACGAAATAATCCGAGATTTAAAAAAAAAGGAATATTTTTTAAGAGAAATTTTCTTTAGCAACGACTCTGCTTTCAGGTTAGAAAATTTATTTACAGAAAACGAAAACTCATTGTTTAGTGAAAAAAAAATCATAGACTTAAGGTTAAATTCTTCTTTAACAAAAGATGACTCCGAAAGCTTCATCGACTTTTGCAGAAATCTAAATAAAGACAAATCATTAATTGTCTCAATAAATAATATTGAAAGAGTAACTACAAAGAAATGGTTCAAAGAGCTATCTAATGTCTCAGAAGTAACTGAAATTAAAAAAATTTATCCTAATCAATTCAGGAACTGGCTTATTCAGCAATCAAAAAAGAGTTCTCTTGATCTAGATATTGAAACATTAAATTTAGTTGTTGAAAAAACTCAAGGAAATTTTCTTGCTGCAATACAGGAAATTAAGTTTCTTAAAGCTTTAAATTCTTCTGAAAAAACTTCCATTTCTGAAAATTCAGATTTTGAAATATTTAATTTATCTGACTCCATATTAAATGATGATGTTGAAATGAGTTTAAAAATATTCAGAAATCTCCAAAACAAAAAGACTGCTGAGCCGATTATCCTTTGGTTTCTTTTTAGAGAAATGGAAAGATTAATTCTAACAAAAGAAAATCCTGATTCGTATTTTCCAGGTCCTAGAAGTTACTTAGACAGCTTAAAAAGAAAATCCTCAAAACTAGAACTAAGTTTTATTATTAACCTAAAGAGAGAATTAGCAAAACTTGATAGAGATTTTAAAATGGGTAGAAGCGATTTTTGGAATACAAGCGAAAAAATACTTATAAAACTTTGCAATCCTCGATTTTTTTCAAGAAAGCCTGCTTAACATATTGATACAATTCACCAGGAGTTCCGTCCCCAATTATCTTTTCATTTAACTCGACAATAGGAAGAATACCTTTAGTTGTATTAGTAATCCAAAGTTCATCAGATTCAAATAGAAATTCTTCATCAATTTTCTTTTCTTCAAAGTTTAATTTTAGTTCTTCGAATATTTCTAAGATTACCTTTCTTGTTATTCCAGGAAGAATATTTGCATCCAAAGGAGGCGTATAAACTTTATTTTCTTTAACGCAGAAAACATTGCTCACGGCCCCTTCAGTGATGTACCCGGCATCACTCATTAAAAGTTCATCTACTCCTTCCTCTTCAGCTTTTATTTTATACAAAACATTTGCCAATAAAGAGGTAGATTTAATCGAACTTTTTTTCCATCGAATATCAGAACTTAAAATTGCTTTTATAGTATCATTATTTTTGTTGGGAACACTTTTCATTTCAAATGAGCATATAAATAAAGTTGGCTTGGTATCCTTTTTTGGAATGTGATTTCTAATTTCTTCTGCACCTCTTGAAATCTGAAGATAAATTATTTGATTTTCTTCAAAATTTTTTAGGCAAACTTCTTTTAAAATAGATTTTATTTGTGAGTCCGAAATATTTATTTTTATGCCCAAGAATTCTAAATTTTTATTTAACCTGTTTATATGATCGTCCAATCTGAATAAATTTTTGTTATAAGCTGCAAAAACTTCATATACGGAATCCCCAAAAAGAAATCCTCTATCTAAAGGAGAAATGCTTGCCTTGCTCAGCTCAACAAAATCGTCGTTTAGATAGCAGACTGTCATTAATTAACTTCGTCTTGCATAAAAAAACTATAGATATAAAAACCAATAGCTTCGAATGTTGAAGATAAAAAGCCTTTTGAATCAATTTTTTTAATGGCAACAAGATCTATACTTGTTAAAGTTTTGCCATCAATTACAAAGTCTAGAGAATCTAAAACATCGTCCTTGTTAATTGGAGCTTTAACGCCTAAGTTTTTAGATGCAATTAATTCAAGAGAATTAAATTCGGGTTTGGTAAGAGTGAGATAAATATCCTCAGATGGACCCAAATTCAAAATATCTTCGCTTCCCGCCCATACATCTACAGAAGTAACAATTTCATATTTAGACAGAATTTTTTTAGTGGAATAATATCTAAAACCATAGTCAAGCAACCTTCGGCTATCTCGAAGCCTTGCTTTTTCTGAAGCACTATTAAGAGTGACCGCGATTAATCTCATATCACCTCTTTTAGCTGAAGAAACCATACAATACCCGGAACTACTTGTATGACCAGTTTTAATGCCATCAATTGAATCATCTTGCCACAGTAAACTGTTGCGATTTAATTGTCTGATTTCGTTATAAGTAAACTCTTTTTGACTGAAAATTTTATAAGTTTCTGGATAGTCTTCTACTAGTCTAATGCTAAGTTTTGCTATGTCTTGCGCCGTAGAATAATGATTTACATCTGGAAGACCTGTTGGGTTCATGAAATTTGTCTCATCCAACTGCATTTCTCTAGCATATTGATTCATTAAAATGGAAAAATCATATTCTGAACCTGCAATATGCTCGGCTAAAGCACAACTTGCATCATTTCCTGATTGGACAATTATCCCCAACATGAGATCTTCAACAGTAACTTCAGTTCCCTCTTTCACAAACATTCTAGACCCTTCAGTACGCCAGCATTTTTCACTAATTTTTACTAAAGAATCATTCCTTAAGAACCCCTTATTGATTTGGTCTGCAACAACATAAGCGGTCATTATCTTCGTGATACTTGCCAAACCAGTTGATTGACTCGAATTATCTTCAGAAATAACTTTTAAAGTTTTTGCATCTAACAAAAGATAACTAGTTGCTGACAGTTGAGGTGGATTTGGAATTAAAGCTTGAGAATAAGAATTAAGACATATAAGAAATAACCAAAACAAGTAAATTAATTTCATACGTTTATCTAATTTTTTAACTCTTCGCTCAAAAGAAAGACCGACATTGCATACTTAGAACTTGGATTATACCTTGTTATTGCATAAAGATTTTTATCTCCAATCCAAAACTCATCTTTGTCTTTATTTTTTGGAAAAAGGGAAATCTGAATATATTTTTTTGAAAAATCAAAATTATCATCTTCATAAATAATATCTAAATCTTTATAGGGAACTAACTTAAATGATGACTTAATTGGTTTACTTTTCCTTTTAGCTTGAGCTGGTAGCGCAATAAACCCATCTCTATCCCAACCTCTTTTGTTTCCTATTTCTGAAGATAAAAAATTTGCAACACTCCCTATAGCGTCAGCCGCGTTATTCATAATGTCTCTTTTTCCGTCCTCATCAAAATCTAAAGCTAATCTTCTATAATTATCTGGCATAAATTGTGCAAATCCCATTGCACCAGCATAAGATCCTCGAACTCCGTTAATATCAAAATTTTCTTCTCTTGAAAGTAAAAAAAACTCCTCTAATTGTTTTTTAAAGAAAGATCTTCTTCTGGGATAGTCAAATGCAGCAGTGCTTAATGCATCAATGACTCTTATCTTTCCTTTGTATCCACCGTAATTTGTTTCTAATCCTATAATTGCAGCGATAACTTCTCGGGGAACTCCAAAATTTTTTTCGGCTTTGTCAAACCATCTTCCATAAGTGTTTAAAAAAACCTTACCGCTTTGAATTCTAAAAAAAGAAACTCTATTTTTATATTGGTCCCAGGTAACAACCTTTTCAGCTGGTTTATTCATAGAGTCAATTATGTTTTGTTGTTTTACTGCTTTTGAAAAAACTTCTACTAAATATGTCTTTTCAAAGTTATGTTCTTTTGACATGTAGTCAATAAATTCATGGACTTCGTCACGATCTAAATAATTAGATTGAAGATAGGAACAAAAGCAAAGAAAAAAAATAAATTTATATTTCATTTATATTTCTCGTCTCAAAGACAAAATAATTCCTATTGTAACTAAATTTATAATTAAGGCAGTTCCTCCTTGACTAACAAAAGGTAAAGGCATTCCAACCACAGGTAATAATCCGATCACCATGCAAATATTGATAGATATATAGGCAAGTAAAATTGTTGAAAGGGTCGCAGATAAAATCTTAGCAAATCTATTCTGGTGATTTATAGAGATCAAAATTAATCTATAAATTAATAAGCCATAAAGAAACAATAAAAATAAAACTCCTATCAAACCAAATTCTTCAGAAATTACTGAAAATATAAAATCTGAATGACTTTCTGGAATGAAATTCAATTGGCTTTGAGATCCATTTAGATAACCTTTACCCCAGAATCCTCCAGAACCGATGGCAATTTTAGATTGAGCTATGTTCCATCCTGCCCCATAAATATCTGCCTCTGGATTGAACAAAGTTAGAATACGCTGTTGTTGATATTCATATAACGAAAACCAAATTAATGGCAAAGAACAAACTATAGTAAACCCTCCTAAATAAATATAAGTCCAAGGAAGACCTCCTAACAAAATTGGCAAAATTCCTGACAAAAGAACAATCAATGCTGTTCCTAAATCAGGTTGCAGCAATACTAAAAATGTAGCCAATAGAGTCAGCACAAAAACCACTAAATAGTCAAAATTTGAAATCAAAGGTTTTCTAGATAGAAATGCCGCGGCAGATAAAGGAAGTAAGAACCTCATAAGTTCAGAGGGTTGAATTGTAAATATACCTAAATCAATCCATCTATTTGTTTGGTTATTTTCATTTGAAAAAAATAAAACAAGAATTAAAAGCAACAATCCAGGCCAATAACTATAGAGATAAAAAACTTCCATTTTTCTAAAATTCGAAAAAGAAATTACTAATAATGCTGAAAACCCAAAAACCATATAAATGCCTTGTCTTAACGCCATTTCAATTGATTGACTTGCGCTATATATCATTGAAATTCCGATCAAACTTAGAAGAACAACGCTCAAGACAATCCAAATATCAAATACTGAGTTTCTTCTAGAATTATCTATTCCAAGATTTAAAGAAAAATCCAAAGGTTGTCTACTCATTCTTGCTCATAAAGATTTATTGCTTTTTGAACTATTGGGGCAGCAACAAGACTTCCACTTTCACCATTTTCTACTATGGCAACAACCACAATAGATGGATCTTCTACAGGTCCATATCCTACAAACAAAGCATGATCTCTAAGCAAAACATTCTCTCTAATTTCTTGGTACTTGTTATCTTCAAGAATACTTTTCACTTGAGCCGTTCCTGTTTTACCCGCAATTCTTAACTTAGGATCATAAATATTTTTAGCCGTTCCAGTGCTTGATTCAACAACAGAAATCAAAGATTCTTTTATATAATCTAAATTCTTAATATTTTTGATCTTTATTTGTTCTGAAACTAACTCTATTTCCTCTCCATCTATAGATTGAACTATTCTGGGAGAGATTAGCTTGCCTCCATTTATAAGCGCTGAATATGCCAAAGCGATTTGTAAAGGAGTAGCTAAAATATATCCCTGTCCAATTCCCATATTAATAGTGTCTCCTTTGAACCAAAACTCACCTTTTTGGCCGAGCTTCCATTTCTTATCCGGCAAAATACCTTGGCTCTCATTAATGAAAAGATCCGAAGATTTTCCAAATCCAAACTTTTTTAAAAATGGAGTAATTGAATTTACGGTTAAATCATAAGCAATATTATAAAAATAGACATCTGAAGACTCAGCAATAGCTTTTTCCATATTCACTTCTCCATGACCTCCTTCTTTCCAACCTGTATAAGGTCTATTATCGCCTTCGACAAAAAACTCTCCCTCATCCAGTATCTTTTCTTGCCAAGAGATTACGTCCTCTTCTAAAGCAACAAGACCTATGAATGGTTTTAGAGTTGAAGCGGGAGGGTATTGACCGGAAATAGCTCTATTAAAGAGAGGACTATTATTATTTTGAAGAAGTAATGTAATTTCCTCTGTCTTAAAATTATTAAAGAAGTTTGGATTATATGAAGGAGAACTTATCAAGGCTCGAATGAATCCCGTATCAGGCTCAATTGCAATCAAAGCACCCTTTCTGCCTTTAAATTCCTTGTATAATTTATCTTGCAATTCTATATCTATAGAAAGTTTTATATTTTTTCCCTTAATTGAAGGCTCTATAGACAAGACATCTTGAACAATTCCCTTAACGTCTTTTTCTGAATATCTGTAACCGACAGTTCCCCTCAACTCCTCATCAAATTCTTTCTCAATCCCCAATAGTCCAACTTGTTGATCATTAAAATTTTTTAAATTAGGATCGAGTAAAATGTCTTTTTTTGAAGCAAAACCCAAATAACCTGTGACTGAGCCTGAACTCTCCCCAAATGTTACGTTCCTTGAAAAACTGGGAATGATTTCTGTTCCTGGCAAATCTTTGAAATTTAATTTTACTTTTGCAAGTTGTTCATCATTTAAATCCCTAAGCATTGTAAAAGACTGGAAGGATTTGATTTCCGCTAACTTTTTATAAAAAATTTGCTCCAGCATACTTTCCTCAATCTCGACAAGGTTTGATAAGAAAGACAAATATTCGGAATAATCCTCAATGAAATTTGGAGTTACTACTAAATCTTGTCTTATAAAATTATTCACAATAATTTCATCATTTGTATCAAGAATTAATCCCCTAGGAGGAAAAACTTTTTCTTTTAGGATTCTGTTTGAGTCTGCTTGAGTTTTAAATTTATCAGCCTGAAAAACCATTAAATTTAAAATTTGAAGAAAAGCGAATATAAGTAATATCAGGAAAGGAAATAAAAACAAAAATATTCTTCTTAAGATACTTTGATCTGTCAAAAATTCTTTACCTTTCATACTAGAGAATCATCCCAAAGGCTTTCCAAATCGTAATATTTTCTTGCTGATATCGACATGATATTTATTACAATATCTCCAAGATCTAAGAGAACCCAATCCGATGAACTTTTACCTTCTAAGTTAAGAATTTCAACTTTATTTTTTTTTAATTCTTTTATGAGTTTATTTGAAATAGCAGACATATGGGTGGAAGAAGAACCGCTAGTTATTAGAAGAATATCTGTAAATGAATTGATTTTTTTTAAATTTAAAGTCTTGGTATCTAAAGCCTTGATATCTTTTAAGGTACTATCGATAATCTTCAAAGTTTTTTTTGTCATTTATAAATCAACTTATCCTTTATAAAAGTTATAATCTTTGGATCTAAGTTTTCTCCAAAAGATTCGCCGTTTCTAATTGCTTTTTTTATTTGTGAGGACGATATATCTAATTGGGTTAAAGTAAAAAATATTATTTTACCCATTGAATTTAAAAATACGTCTAACTCATCAGTAATATTTCCTTTGAACTGTTTAAGATATTCTTGATCTAAAACATAATTTGGTCTTTTTAAGACTATTAATGAAGAAAGTTCTAAAATTCTTTCATAATTTTTCCAAGACGTTAAATTAATAAATGCATCTAAACCCATAATTAATGAAAAATGCTGATTGGGTTTGCTTTTTTCAGATAAATCTTCCAAGGTATCAACTGTATAAGAAACACCTTCCTTTTCTAATTCGCAAGGATCTATCTTAATATTATCATCGTTATCAAATACCAATTTAAGCATCTGAAACCTTTCTTCTTTTGAAGCAACTGTTTTCCCTTTTAAGGCAGGAATATTACAAGGAATTATTTTTAATTCAGAAAAATTAACTAGTTTATTTATGTCTTGGATAGATTTAATGTGTCCCTTATGGATAGGGTCAAAAGCGCCCCCAAATATGCCAATGGTGTCACTCATTAAGATTTAAGCACGTAACTGTCCATTGCCCTCAACAATAAATTTTTCGCTAGTTAGGCCTTCCAGACCAACTGGGCCTCTAGCATGAAGTTTATCGGTAGATATTCCCACCTCAGCGCCAAGACCATATTCAAAACCGTCTGCAAAACAGGTTGGAAGATTATGCATAACGGAGCTAGAGTCAACTTTTCTTAAAAAAACTTTTTTTGCTTCATCATCTTCAGTCACAATGCAATCGGTATGACCTGAACCATAAAAATTTATGTGTTCTATAGCTTCATTTACGTCTTTTACCATTTTTATTGAGAGAATTGGAGCCAAATATTCACTAGTCCAGTCTGCTTCATTTGCTAAAGAAATATCAAAGTTTTTTGAAGTTTTTTCACAACCTCTAATTTCAACATTTTGATCCTTAAATAAATTTATTATTTCTAAAACAACAGATGACGCAATTTTTTCTGAAATTAATAAAGTCTCCATAGCTCCGCATATGCCGTATCTATATGTTTTAGCATTTAAAGCGATTTCTTTTGCTTTTTTGAAATCAGCCATCTCGTCAATATAAACATGACAAAGTCCATCATAATGTTTCAAAACTGGAACGCTTGAATCTTTTGCAATAACTTGAATTAAATTTTTACCGCCTCTAGGGATAATTAAGTCGATTTCCTTATCACGTTTTATCATTTCTGCTACTAACTTTCTATCTTGATTTTTAAGCAATTGGATTGAATTTTTAGGTAAATCAGCAGATGTTAATCCTTCTATCATGCACTGCTCTATAGCTTTATTGGAGCTTATTGCCTCTGAACCACCTCTTAAAATACTCACATTTCCTGACTTAAGGCACAAGGCTGATGCATCAGCCGTCACATTTGGCCTTGACTCATAAATTATCCCTATCACTCCCAAAGGTACACGCATCTTAGAGACTAGAAACCCAGAAGGCGAAGTTGATTTGTTGGTAATTTGTCCAACCGGATCATTTAAATCTACCACTTTATAAATTCCTGAAATCATGGAATCTATTCTTTGGTCATTAAGTTTTAAACGATCAATAAAACTATCCAACAAATCTTTTTTTGACGCTGCTTCCATGTCTAAGTCATTAGCAGATTTGAGACTTTCCCTGGAATCATTTAATGATTCTGCTGCTGCCTTTAAGGCTTTATTCTTTTGGTCGAGACTGGAAGTACTGACAATTTCCTTTGCCTCATTTGCCTGTTTGAGCAAAATAGTTAAATCTGATAAGTTTTCGTCAATCATGTATTGTATTATTGCAATAAATTAATTATCTGCATAATAACTTCATAAATTAATGTTCGATTTTAGTAATACTCTTGAATTTCTTTCAAATAATACAGAATGGATCAATTGGGCAGCATTTACTCTTGTTTTCTTAGAGTCACTAATAATTGTTGGATTATTTACACCTGCAACTCTCATTGTCCCCGGAATTGGCGCACTAGCTGCTAGTGTGGGGATTGGTCCGATTGAAATTTTCTTGTATGCAACTCTTGGAATGATTTGTGGCGATTCGATTAGTTATTTAATAGGGAAATTTATAGGTAACAGAGTTATTAGTTGGTTTCCAGAAGATCAAAGGCCTTACGTAGAAAGAGCAAGAATTTTCATCAAGAAGTACGGAATTTTGAGCGTAGCTCTTGGAAGGTTTTTTGGTCCTCTAAGATGTTTAGTCCCGTTAACTGCAGGAACGCTTGGAATGAATTCTAAAATTTTCTTCCCAATTGAAATTTTATCAGCCCCGGCTTGGACAGCTGTATATGTATTGACTGGATATTTTTTAGGTGTAGTTTTTGTAGAATATTTTACTTACTTTCTATTAGCTATCGTTTTTATAGTATCAACTTACGTTTTTTTCAAAGATCCTATGAACTTAAGAAGGAGATAAAACTATCCGCCAACATTTCTCTCTACTCCCTCCCAAAAAGGGGCTCTGAGCTCTCTTCTTAGGACTTTGCCCGAAGGATTTCTTGGAAGCATATCTATAAAGTTAATACTTTTAGGGCATTTATACCCAGCGATTTGTGATTTCACGTAAGAAATTATGTCCACTTCACTAAGTTCAGCGCCTTCTTTTAAAACTACAAAACCCTTAACACTCTCTCCCCATTTTTCGTCAGGTATTCCAATTACTGCAGCGTCTATTATTTCCGGATTACTCATCAAGGCATTTTCAACTTCAGCGGGATATATATTTTCTCCTCCAGAGACAATCATATCTTTTACTCTGTCATGTATATAAAGATAACCCTCATCATCAAAATAACCAGCATCTCCAGAAAAGAACCATTGATTTTGTATCGCTTCTTTAGTTGCGTCTGGCTTATTCCAGTATCCTTTCATATTCAAAGCAGATTTGGTTACAACTTCACCAATTTCACCTGTTGGCATTTCTTCTCCAGAATCTCCAAGTATT
This sequence comes from uncultured SAR86 cluster bacterium, assembly GCA_902527995.1. Classification (GTDB taxonomy): domain Bacteria; phylum Pseudomonadota; class Gammaproteobacteria; order Magnimaribacterales; family AG-339-G14; genus AG-339-G14. The sequence goes on along the minus strand of CABZRA010000008.1, from coordinate 11,970 downwards.
TTTATTTCAACTCCACTTAAGGCTTTTCCACATGATCGTAACTTCCCACGATTAGGGTCGTGGTCTTCTGGAAGCATTATAGTTATTGCTCCAGTAGTTTCTGTAAGACCATATACTTGATATAAATCACAATTCATTATTTCTTTAGCTTTAATTATAGTGTCGTCAGCGATAGGAGAAGCGCCGTAAAGAACAAATTCTAAAGAACTGAAATCTGTTTCTTGTGCCTTAGGGTTTGTGATTAAGAATAAAATCACTGCGGGGACAAAAAGAGAATGCCTGATCTTCTCTGTTTCAATCAGTTCAAGGATTAGATTTGGATCAACATCAGCTATGATGATATTTCTGCAGCCATGAAGGAGTCCCCAAATACCCCAATTAGTTCCAGCAATATGATATCCAGGCATGCATACAAGATTTGTCTCGTTTTCTGCAAATGGAACGCTGTCTTGAACTGAATCATTTGCAGATGCAAAGTTTCCGTTTGTAATTTGAACGCCTTTAGGGTGACCAGTTGTTCCAGATGTATAAAGCTGAATTACATCATCTTCCATTGAAGTTTCTATGTTAATTTCGGTATCTGCTTTTGACTCTCTCCAGGTTAGATAACCTTCATATTCTCCATGCTTATCATCTATAGCGATAATTTTTTTTACTGTAATTAATTGGTCTCTGATTTGTTCTATGACAGGGTAAAAGTCTTCGCTGACAAAAACTATTTCACTTTTCGAATCATTGATAACGTATGAAACTTCCGGAGGAGCTAGTCTCCAGTTAACTCCAACTGCAACTGTAGCGGATTTTATAGTACCTAAAAGTACTTCAAAAAAATAATCCGAATTTTTTCCAAGATAAGCCACTCTCGCATCTTTCTTGCATCCTTCTTCAAGAATGCCATTTGCAACTTTATTTGATAGCAAATCTAATTCTGAAAAGGTAGTTTCTCGGTCCAAAAATTTGTGAGCTATATTGTTTGGAGATGTCTCTACTCTCCATCTAAAATTTTCTTGTAGGGTTTTGTTTGCTGGAATTGTCATACTTTTAAATCTTACCAGAAGATCCAAATCCTTCAATTCCTCTTTCTGTCTCGTCGAATTTTGAAACCAATTTAAAATTTGGAGAAAGAATACTAAAAAAAAGCATTTGCGCTATTCTGTCTCCAGGTTCGATATTGAATTCTTTTTCAGATCTATTCCAAAGAGAGATCATAATCTCGCCTTGATAATCTGAATCTATCAAGCCAGAGAGATTTCCTAAAACAATGCCATCTTTATGACCTAAACCCGAACGAGGCAGGATAAGTGCAGCATATCTGGAATCTTTTATATGAATAGCAAAACCAGTTGTAAACAATTTCGTCTCATTAGGTTTCAAAATATAATGTTCATCAATATTCGTTCTTAGGTCAATTGCTGCAGAACCTTTAGTATGAAATTTTGGTAAAGGTATCTCATTTCCTAATCTGTCGTCTAAAATTTTAAATTCAATATTTATTGCCCCAATTGTTTCTTCTTCTTTATTTGAAAAAAAGCTCGAGATTAATGAAGGTAAGAAAAAACCTATAACTCTAGTGATAATCCACCTAATCATTTATGACCTTCTGAGATATGAACTCTACAATTTTTTTTGAAATATTCTTTTTTGAACTTTTTTTAATTATTTTTTTTTCTTTTTTTGTAATCAATGTTACTTCATTTTCATCGGAATCAAATCCGATCGATTTATCAGAAACATCGTTTGCAATGATTAAATCTAGATTTTTATCTAAAAGCTTTCTTTCAGCATTAGTCACTAAATTTTCAGTTTCTGCAGCAAACCCAATAGTTTTCAAATTTAATTTTTTTTCTGATATTGCTTTTAAAATATCAGAATTTTTATTGAGTACTAGTTTCATCTTTTTATTGTTAGAGTCTTTTTTTATTTTATTTTCTTGTAATTTTTTTGGCTTGAAGTCTGCAACAGCTGCTGCAGAAATAAAGAGATCAAAATCTTCTATAAGCTCCTCCACCTTAGACTGCATTTCTTGAGCAGATTTAACATCGAACCTTTCGACTTTATCGGGGGTAGTTAAATTAACTGGTCCTGATATTAAGGTTACAATTGCACCTTGATTTTTTACCTCTTCTGCAAGAGAGAAGCCCATTTTTCCTGAGCTTTTATTAGAAATGTATCTAACAGGATCGATCATTTCTTGTGTTGGACCAGCTGTAATTAATACTTTTTTCCCTGACAAAGAACCTTCTTCAAAGATATTTTCAATTTCATTTACTATATCGTTAGGTTCTGTCATTCTTCCTTCACCTACATCTCCACAGGCTTGTTCGCCTGAGGCAGGGCCAATAATTTTGACTCCAGATTTTAGAACCTTTTTTAGATTTTTTTGTGTCCTGCTATCTTTCCACATAGCTTGATTCATAGCCGGAGCTAAAAAAAGTTCACTTTCCGAAGCCAAACATACTGCCGAAAGTAAATCGTCTCCTCTCCCCTCAGCTAACTTTGAAAGAGAATTAGCTGAACAAGGTGCAACAATAATTGCATCGCACCATTTAGCAAGCTCGATGTGACCCATAGCGGCCTCTGCTTCTGTACTTAGTAGATCGGTGTGTACTTTTTCTCCAGAAAGAGCTTGCATTGTAAGAGGCGTTATGAATTCTTGAGCTCCCTTAGTCATTAGTACTTTTACAAATGCGTTAGAGGTTTTGAAAAGCCTCACTAATTCCGCCGCTTTATAAGCTGCTATTCCTCCAGTGACACATAAGAGAATATTTTTATTTACTAGTTTACTCATTTGGAAGAATTATAACCTGATTTAGGTTTCCTAAAACTCAAGATTCTGGTATAAATCCTTCCTCAAAGAGGCTTAATATGAGTAAAATTTGTCAAGTTACAGGAAAAACCCCAATGTCGGGAAACAATGTTTCAAAAGCAATTAATAAAACTCGCAGAAGATTTATGCCAAATCTTCATAGACATAAATTTTGGGTGGAATCTGAAAATAAATACGTATCTTTAAATGTCTCAGCTAAAGGACTAAGAATCATTGATAAAAAAGGTATTGAAACAGTTTTAAATGAGATTAGAGCCAGAGGAGTTAAAATATGAGAGAAAAAATTAAATTAGTCTCATCTGCAGGCACAGGACACTATTACACAACTGATAAAAATAAAACTAACACTCCAGATAAAATAGAAATTAAAAAATTTGACCCTGTCATAAGAAAACACGTAATTTACAAAGAAGATAAGATCAAATAGTGGCGAGCCTGTATCTTGCTTCGCAATCTCCTCGCAGAAAAGAAATTCTAAAATCTCTAGGGGTTAATTTTAGAATATTATCTTGTAATCATAAGGAAGAAGTATTTCCAAATGAAAATGTACTGGATTTTGTGGAGAGAAATACAAAAGAAAAGGCTCTTAATGCACTGGCTTTAGTTCAAGCTAGAAAAGAAGCAATCCTTCCTGTGTTAACAGCAGATACTGTAGTGTCTTTAGACAATCAAATTTTTGGCAAACCTTTAGACAAAGATCACTGCATTTCAATGTTACTTGAGCTTTCTGGCAGATCACATAAGGTTTATTCTTGCATTGTAATAGGAGAGTTAGTAAATCATGCTTCGGAAGAAGTAAATTTAAATTATGAGATAGTTGAAAGTGAAGTTTTGATCAGACAGCTGAATGCTGAAGAGTGTCTAAAATATTGGAATACTGGAGAACCACAAGATAAAGCTGGTGGGTATGCTATTCAAGGCCATGGAGCAACATTTGTAGAAAGAATCACAGGCAGTTATTCAAACATCGTTGGACTACCAATTTTTGAAACTTGTAGAATTTTAGAAAGTAAAAAAATAAGTTTCTGGCTAAAATAGAACTATCTCTATTGCTTACTCGATTCTATTCATGATTTTAAAAGCTTTAACATCTTTTTTTCTAGGGGCTCTTTTAATATTAGCTTTTGAGCCTTTTAATCTTTGGATTTTTTCCTTGATTGTTCCTATTTTAATATTAATTACTTTGGAAAAAATGAATTCAAAATTTTCATTTATTCTAGGTTATCTTTTCGGATTTGGATTTTGGCTAGTTGGAATTTTTTGGATTGAAAATAGTATTAACGTATTTGGAGGAGCAAATATCTTTATCTCTTCGTTTTTAACAATTTTGCTCTCAATGTTTTTATCTTTGTTTCAAGGTTTAGTTTTTTTTAGCTATAGTTTTTTTAAAAATGATAATTTTCTTTCTAAATTATTTTTATTTCCATCATTATGGGTACTTTCTGAGTGGTTAAGAGAATTTTTGTTTTCAGGTTTTCCATGGTTGTATATCGGTTATACATCCATCGATAATTTCTTTGTAAATGGATTTATTCCCATTTCAGGAATATTCGGCATGTCTTTCATTATCATTTTATTATCTTCTTCAACTTTAGAACTTTTTAAAAATATTAAAAGATTCAATTTAAGTTCGTTAATCTTGTGTAATCTTTTGATTTTACTCATATGTATATCAAATATATTTTTGATCAAAGTGAATTGGACAACACCAACCAGCGAAATAGATATAGTAGTAGTTCAGCCGAATATTGGAATCAAAGAAAAATGGACTTCTCAAGGCAGGCGAGAATCAACCGATATCATGGGAAGACTTTTGATAAAGGAATCATCAAGATTAATTGATAAGTCAGATACTCCAAAATTATTTTTTTTTCCTGAAGTTTTCTTACCGGGGCAGTTCTCAAATTTTGCGTTTTACTTAAAACCATTTTTAACACTTACAGAAAAAGCAAACATTGGGGTGGTTGCAGGGACCTTATCTAAAACAGATGAAAACAGCAAAATCTATAATTCGTTGATTAGTTTTGGAAATTTAAAAGGGACTTATCTAAAAGAGAAATTAGTTCCTTTTGGCGAATACGTTCCTTATAGTTTTTTCAATTATTTTTTTAATTTTTTTAATTTTTCTCGACCAGAAGTAAGCGCTGGCAAAAATAACGAAATAATTATTGGGGATGGTTATTCAATATTTGCCTCGATCTGTTATGAAGTAGCCTTTCAAGACCTATTTTATAAATATGCTCCGCAAAGTAATCTCTTATTCTCTGCTAGTAATGATGCATGGTTTGGAGAAACAATTGGACCGCATCAACATCTTCAAATCGCTAGATATAGAGCTGCAGAAAATAGAAAGCCTCTTATCAGGAGCACCACAAGCGGAATTAGTGCTGTGGTTGATGAGAAGGGAAGTATAATTGATTACATAAAAATAGATGATGAGAGAAGTAAGAGAAATAATTCTCAAGAGATTAATTTAAAGCTTTACCTTTTTGAAGGGAACACACCCATTAATAGTTACGGTAAAATACCAGTTATTGTATTGTTACTAGTAATACTTGTGGTTTCTAGTTATATGAAGTTTAGAAAAATACGTGAAAATTTATAAATTCGTTTTTTTATATTTTCTATTATTTATTGGTTGTGCAACTACTGTGAGTGAAAAAAATATTACAAACAATATAGTAAATGAATTCGTAAAAAATAATGAAAAAAGTAGTTACATTCTTATAAATATTGACGAACAAAAGTTAATTTATAAATCTAAATTTAGAACTTACACTTATTCAATTTCCTCTTCAGTGAATGGCCTAGGAAATAAAAAGGACAGTTACAAAACTCCATTTGGAAAACATATTATCTCTGAAAAAATTGGTGAAGATTTGCCCTTAGGCGCAGTGTTTAAAGGAAGAAAGTGGACCAAAGAAGTAATGAGACCCATTAAAGAAGAAATAGATATTCCAGAGGATGTAATTACTTCTAGAATCTTATGGTTAGATGGATTGGAAGAAGGAATCAATAAAGGTGGAAATGTAGATTCTAAAGAAAGGTTTATCTACATTCATGGCACTGCTGAAGAAGGTCTTATCGGAAAACCTGCATCTATAGGTTGTATAAGGATGAAGAATAAGGATGTAATTAAATTGTTTAATAGAGTTAAAGAGAATACAAAAGTCTTGATTTATAGTAAAAATACACAATATTTATAGTCATGAAGTATTTTTATTTATATTTAGCTCTGATTTTTTTTTCATCATTCAGTTTCGGAATAGGTTCATATGAAAATAATGAGGCTTGTCCCTCTTTCTTAAATCATGATTTAAGAATTCTTGATTCTCAAAATTATGAAAACCTTTGCAAATATAAAGATAAAGTTATCATGGTTGTTAACGTCGCAAGTAGATGTGGTTTTACGTATCAATATGAAAACTTGCAAAAACTATATGCTAAATATAATAGTGAAGACTTTGTTATTTTAGGTTTCCCTTCTAGGGACTTTATGTTCCAAGAATATAATTCCGAAGATAAAGTTAAAGAATTTTGTGAGTCCACTTATGGTGTGTCCTTCCCTCTATTTGCAACATCTAGTGTAAAAGGCGCCGATGCAAATGACTTCTACAAAGATTTAAATAAGAAAACTGGTAAATCTCCCTCTTGGAATTTTACAAAGATCCTTATATCAAAAAATGGTTCTGAGACACATGTCTTTCCAAGTAATGTAGAACCCAACGACCAAAGTATTCTAAGCAAAATAGATAAATTATTATAATTCATAAGTTTTAGCCCCATCAGAAATGACTAAAAAGTCAGCCTTTCTTGCTGAAAATATACCATTTTCCACTACTCCAGAAATTTTATTTAACCTACCTTCAGTTTCATAAGGTACGTCAAAGTTTAAATTAAGTACATCTATAATTTGATTACCATTATCAGTAATGAAACCAATTCTGTAATTTGGTCTGCCGCCCATAGCAGCTATTTGCCTTGACACATAACTTCTTGCCATGGGAATTACTTCGACTGCTACAGGAAATTTTCCAAACTTATTTACAACTTTTTTTTTATCAACTATGCAGATGAATTCCCTCGATGCAGAAGCAATTATTTTCTCTCTAGTCAAAGCTCCGCCGCCACCTTTGATCAATTCGAACTTTGAATTTACTTCATCGGCTCCATCGACATAGATATCTGGCCCGCCAACATCATTTAATTCAGCATCAACATATCCTGCATCTTTCAATAAATCTGAGCTAGCTGATGAACTTGAAACAAAACATTTCATTTCAGGTTTTTTTTCTTTCAATATATCAATAAAACAATTCGTAGTTGAGCCTGTTCCAATGCCGAGAATAAAATCTTTATGAAATTTATTTTCAATTTTTTCAAATGCATATTGAGCAGCTTTTTCTTTTGGGTTCATTGAAAGCTTATTTTAAGTTGTGGTCATCTATTCTAAAAGTATAATGCTCAGCTTAATAGATAGCCATGTTAAAAAATAGTCAGAAATATGTTAAAAAAATAAATGCTTCTAGCGTTTACGACGTTGTAATCAAGTCACCTATAACGTTAGCCGAAAATTTATCTCTTTCGTTTTGTAACAAAATCTTTTTAAAAAGAGAGGATCTACAACCAACTCACTCATTCAAAATAAGAGGAGCCTATAACAAAATTAAAAATTTAGTACATAGAGATGCCATAAATCATGTTGTTACCGCTTCTGCGGGCAATCATGCACAGGGAGTAGCTTACTCAGCTAAAACACTAAAAATAAAAGCGACAATTTTCATGCCGAAAACTACTCCCTCAATAAAAGTTGAAGAAGTAAAAAAAATGAAATCAAAAGTAACATTAATTGGTGATAACTTTGATGAAGCATTAGACGCCGCTCTGGAATTTTGTAAAAAAAATAAACTTCCTTTTATCCATCCTTTTGATGATCCAGAGGTCATCTCAGGACAAGGAACTATTGGAAAAGAAATATTAGAGGAATTTAAAGATGATTTGCATGCAATTTTCGTAGCTGTTGGAGGAGGAGGACTTATTTCTGGTCTAGGGGCCTATATAAAAAATAAAAATCCGAAGGTAAAAATTATTGCCGTTGAGGCAGAGGATGCTGCGGGTTTAAATCAATCCTTAAAATTTGGAAAAAGAATTAAACTTGATAAAGTTGGGCTTTTCGCCGATGGAGCCGCAGCAAAACAAATTGGATTAAATAATTACAAAGTAATAACGGAGTGGCTTGATGATTCCATTACAGTTTCAACCGATGAGATTTGTGCAGCTGTAAAAGATACTTTTATCGACACTCGAACGGTACCAGAACCCACTGGAGCTCTAGCTCTAGCTGGATTAAAAAAATATGTAACGAAAAAGAAACTTAAAAAAAAGAATCTGATAGCTACCTATTGCGGTTCAAATTTAAATTTCGAATCTTTAGCACATATTGTTGAAAGATCAAAAATGGGAGAAGAAAAAGAATTAATTTTTAGTGTTGAAATTCCTGAGATAAAGGGTAGTTTCAGAAAACTTTGCAAGGCAGTCGGGCAGAAAAATATTACAGAATTTAGTTATAGGACTGATGGCACAGAATCAGGAAAAATCCTTTTGGGGGTGGAATTAACTGGTATTGCAAAAGCTAAAAAAAATTTCATAAATGGTATGAAACAAAAAAAATTTAACCTAATTGATCTTACAAATGATGAAATTTCCAAAGTACATCTTAGATATATGACTGGAGGAAGAGCTGGTAAATTTCCTGATAAGAAAATTGAAGAGGTCTTTAAAGTTGATTTTCCAGAAAGACCAGGCGCTCTAATGGATTTTTTAAATTTACTTCAAGACAAATGGAACATTAGTTTGTTTCATTACAAAAACCAGGGATCTATTTATGGTGGGGCTTTAGTTGGGTTTTCCTTGAATAAATCTGATCGAGAAAAGTTAAAAAAAGATTTATTAAATACTGAATATCCTTTTGTAAGAGTTACAGAGAATAAAGGCTATCAGGCTTTTCTAAAGTAACCTGTAGGAAAAATAACTGTTGAAATTTCAATGTCATGATCGTAACTTTTAAATGATAAATTTTTTTGGAATTCATAACAAATTCCAATAAATTTTAATTTATTTACTTTTGCTAAACTTTTATCATAAAAGCCTCCCCCAAAACCCAACCTTTTGTTTGCTTTATTTATTCCTCTGATGGGAATAATTATTAAATCCAAAAACTCAGGTCTCAAAGGTTTTCGTTTCTCTTTAGGTTCCAAAACTCCATAGTCGCTTAACTCCAGATTGTCGTGGCTAGCAAATTTTAAAAATTTTAGTTTTTTTAAGTGCTCGGGACTTTTTACTTTTGGCAAGTATAGAGAAGAGCCTTTTTCTAAAATAAATTCATTTAAAGCTTTTGTGCTTACTTCATTATCTTTTGAAACATAGGAGCCTATTTTTAAAGGCGTTTCTAATGGAAATATTTTTCTAAAATTTTTGAATATTTTTTCATCAAAAATTTTTTTCTCTTCTTTAGAAATTTCTAAAAATTTATTCTGTATAGACTCTCTTAATTTTTGTTTTTGCATTTGTTGAGGGAGCTTTCCAAATTATCGCTGCAAAATTTACCCGAACCGAAAAGTTCAGGTCGGGAAAAATCACTATTTTTTCAGGCAATCCTAATGGGTGCTCAACAAAAATAAGTATCAACTTCCCTTATTTTTTTGTATCGGCTCGAAGTGTTATTTAGCTGGCAAATAACCCAGAAAGCAAATTAATTATAACAATTTTACAATTTAGATAACTCAGAAATTTCAGAAACCAATTTAATGCTCAAATCTTCTGTTTTATTTGAATTTTGCTTGTCAGTTATTGCCTCTTTATTCTCGACTATTTTTTGCTCAGATGTAATCTCTTGTGCGTTGGAATCGCTTATTTCAACCTTATCTGAGTTTAATAGTTCATTGGCAACCTCAAGACCAGCTAAAACTGAAGCTTTTTCTATACTTAGAAACTTCGCTTGTCTTTTAATCTTCCTAATTTTTTTATTTAGGTAATCAGCAGCATTTAAAAGCCCTCTTTGTTCATCTTTAGGACAATGTAGCTGATATTCAACTCCTGCAACTTTAATAGAAATTATTTCATCGCTGTCTTTACTCATACTGACTCCAGTTTATCAATTAAATTCTCAATTTTGTTTTTAGTTAATTCAATTTTTTGTTTTAATTCTAAATTATTTTCTTTAAGTTTTTGATTTTTCTTTCTCAAATCAGAATTAGCTTCTCTGAGCTTTTTAGACAGTGTAAGTAATTCTTGAACATTACTTTCCAAATTATTCATACCTTATTCTAATCTTACTCTGTAACGCATTCCACAATCAGATAAAATAAAGTATGGATATTTTTAGCAAAAGGCGCCATTTTCTTTCAAATCAACTGGAAACTAACTCAGTTGCCGTTCTATTTGGATCAGAAGAAACGCTCAGGAACGGTGATGTAAACTTTCCTTTCCGTCAGAATAGTAATTTTAGTTACTTAACAAATTTTCCAGAGTCAGAATCGATAGCTGTCTTAGACAACGAAAACTTTATAATTTTTTGTAAGGAAAAAAACAAACTTAAGGAACAATGGGATGGTGAAATCCTGGGTCCAGAAAATGCTAAGTTATATGGAGCTACTCAAGGAATACCCATAGATGAATATGAAAAAGTACTTCCTAGCCTAGTTAAAGACCGTGACAATATTTATTGTTTTGAGTCATTTATTCCAAAATTAAAAAAACTTTTACCTAATTATGAAGCAATAATTAAGCCACTTGATTTTGAAGTATCAAAAATGAGAGCAATAAAATCTCAAGAAGAACTTCAAATCATTGAGGAAGCGTGTCGTATTTCTTCATTAGCTCATATGCGAGCAATGAAGTCTGTTAAACCAGGTATGTATGAATACCAATTAGAAGCTGAATATGTTCATGAGTTCATGTCACAAGGAGCAAGAGCCTGCGCCTATCCATCTATTGTGGGGGGAGGAAAAAATGCTTGCGTGCTTCATTATAACGAGAACAAAGATATTCTAAACGACGGAGATCTTGTCTTGGTAGATGCAGGTTGTGAATTTAAAAACTACGCAAGTGACATAACAAGAACATTCCCCGTGAATGGAAAATTTACCAAAGAACAAAGAGATATTTATGAGATAGTTCTTGAGGCAAGCAAAAAGTCAATTGAAACTGTTATTTCTGGATCAAACCCCTTGAAAGCTCATGAAACTTCTATAGAAATAATTAGTCAAGGATTACTAGACTTAGGACTTCTAGACGGAGAACTAAACGAAATAATTGAATCCAATAGGTACTTTGATTTTTATATGCATCGCGTGGGGCATTATATGGGCTTAGATGTTCACGATGTAGGAGGAAAGGATATAAATGGAAATTGGTTAGATTATGCTCCCGGAATGATCACTACTATCGAACCAGGTATCTATATTAATGAAAATTTAAATGTGCCAGACGAATATAAAAATATTGGGATTAGAATTGAAGACAATGTTGTGGTGACAGAAACCGGTTTTAAAATTTTAACTGATCTGGTTCCTAAAGAAGTCAATGATATTGAGTCTTTAATGAATTCATGATCCATCACGACGTTTTAATTGTCGGCTCTGGAGTTATGGGAGTTTCTCTTGCCAATTCTATAGATTCTGATGAATTATCAGTTGGTATTATTGAATCAAATCCTCAACCCTCTATAAGTAAAAGGCATTTATCAATAAATCAAAAAAGTTTAAGTTTTTTGAAAGATCTTGACGTTTGGAAGGAAATTGAAGGAAACGCTTATCCATATCGAAAGATAAAGGTTTGGGATCAAGAAGGTTCAGGATACATAGAGTTTGATTCCCAAGAAGTAGATATTGATCTTCTTGGTCATATTGTCTCAGAAGGAAAAATTCAGGAGAGTCTTATTGATGGCTTAAAAAGCAAAAAAGTAAATTTTTATTGGGATAATAAACTGATTGACATAAAAAAAAATCCAACAGAAGTAATTTGTACAACATCAAATGACCAAATAAGTTGTAAATTTCTCATCGGTTGTGACGGTATTAATTCATCAGTAAGAGATTTAGGGAAATTTAAATTTAGAACCTGGAGTTACAATCAGACAGCAA
>CABZRA010000007.1 GCA_902527995.1 uncultured SAR86 cluster bacterium | reverse complement strand
GAATTGTATTTTCTATCGGATCGAGTTTCTGCGGAAGAAGCTTTAAGCCTTGGACTTACAAATTGGGTAGTCGATGCTGACAATTTAGAAGCCAAAACAAAGGAAATTGCAGAACAGCTAGCCTCCGGACCATCGGTCGCTTTCAGATATATGAAAGAGAATCTTAATCGAGCAATGAATGGAGATGTAGATGATTGCCTTGACCTTGAAGCGACTCATCATGTGCATTGTGGACAGACGACTGATCATAAAAATGCAGTCAAGGCTTTTGTAGAAAAACAACAGCCGAAATTTTCGGGAAAATAAATCGAACTAAGTTTTTTAGGAGGATAGAATGTTTTTAGCAATGAATAGATTTAAAATTGTGAAAGGTAAGGAAGAAAAATTTGAGAAGGTTTGGAAGGAGAGAGATACTCATTTAGAAGGAGTAAAAGGCTTCATTAGTTTCAATCTACTTAAAGGAAAAGAAACGGACGATTATTCGCTTTATGCTTCTCATAGTATTTGGGAAAGCAATGTTGCATTTGTTAATTGGACTAAATCGGAAGCTTTCAAGCTTGCCCATAAAAATGCAGGAATTCACAGTGATTTGTATTTAGGCCCGCCAAAATTAGAAACTTTTGATCATATAATTTGAAAATGAATTCTATTTTAATTTTTTTTTCCGGGCTAATTTCTGGCATGATAATTTTCCAATCCGCTTTGGTAGCCCCGACAATTTTTAAAGTTATTCCAGAAAATCAGGCGGGTCCATTTTTGAGGAGTATATTTCCTAAATTATTTTTGACTATAGCTTTTATTGGGTCCTTTTCTTTTCTAATTTCTCTGTTTAGCAATAACTTATTATTAAGCTTAATATCCTTAGGCACAGTTATATTCATGGCAACTTGTTACTACCTTGTTCCGATGACTAATAGAGCAAGAGACAAAGGAAATACCTCGCAATTTAATAGGTTACACTTTGTAAGTGTCGCGTTAACTCTTTTAGTTTTGCTTGGGAACATTTCTCTAATAATGTTTATTTAAAAAAATGAATCAGTTAAATATTTTCGGAGAACCTTTAGAAGAATGCTGTTCTAATCCAATTACAGGTTTCTTTCGTGATGGCTTCTGTAGAACTGACGAAATGGATAGAGGTCTCCACGTAGTTTGCGCACAGATGACAGAGGAGTTTTTAGAGTTCTCAAAGTCACGCGGTAATGATCTTTCGACGCCAAAACCAGAATTTAATTTTCCTGGTTTAAACGAGGGCGATCATTGGTGTATTTGTGCAGAAAGGTGGAAAGAAGCATTCGAAAACAACAAAGCGCCAAAATTATTTTTACGTAAAAGCAACCAAAAGATTTTAGAATTTGTTGATATAGAAACGTTAAAAAGGTTTTCTCTTGATCTTTCTTAAAATTAATTAAAAGCGCGGTTAAATTGCTGCTTCTTTCTGCTTCCGTGCTTGAGATAGACTTCTCGAGCTATTTTTTTAAAATCCTTGTTTTTCCTCATTGCCCAAATTGTATCTCTGGCTTTTTTTGCTGAAAGTTTAGGATCCACAATTTGTTCAAAGTAGAGATCTCTTAATTCCGCATTATGTATCAAATCAGTTTCGACATTTTTAAGTTGAGGAATTATTTTTTTAGTCCACTCGGCAGTAGGATCCTGGTCTAAGCTTTGTTTGAAGACTGAATAAATTCTAGGCAAGTTTATTCCAGTAACTCCACTTTGCATCTGAACTTGGCTGATATGAATTCCAGGTTCAAAGTCTGTAAAAAGTTCTGCTAACAAAGGTGAAGTTTTTTGCCATGGTTGCCAAAGATTGTAACTGGCAAAGGACATGATCATTGCTCTCATCCTAAAATTTATCCATCCGTTTGAATTTAAATAGGAGATACAAGCATCTAAAAAAGGGAATCCAGTTTGACCCTTTATCCATCTTTCTATTAGCTCAGAATCTTCTTCAGTTCTTAATTCATCACAAAATGGATGCATAGACCTAAATTCAAGTTCTGGTTCTGTTTCAAGTTTCTGAACAAAATGACAATGCCAATGTAGTCTTTTCTTGAATGAGTAAAGATCCCTTTTATAGGGCGATAGAAATAAAACATTATTCAGTTCTTGATAGATTTTTCTTATTGAAATTGAACCAAAAGCAATATGGGGAGATAGTCTTGAGCAAGCGGTTTCCGCTTCTTTTGGACAAGACATTTTTTTACTATATCCATCGGCACGATATTCAAAAAAAGAGTCAAGTAAATCAGAAGCTAATTTTTCTCCACCTTTTTGAATTCCCCTAAGTGCAGAATTCTCTATATTTAAATTTTGTTCAAAATCTTCAAAACTTAATAGAGGTAATTCCTTGTTAAATGTTGAATTGCTTGGAGAGCCTAATATAGGCTTGCTCATTATTGCATTCCAGTCTCTAGACCAATTGTCTCTATTGAATTTGTGAAGTTGAAGCCCAAAATTGTCGTAAATATTCAATGTGTTATTTTCGAACTTACTTAAAAATTTTTTTATTTCTTTACGGTGATAAAGGTTATCAGTGCAGTGGTTGAGGTGAATTTTCGAACAAGGGAATTCTTTTTTTAGTAAAACACCTAATTTTTCAAATGAACCTTTAAAAATTAAAATCTTAGAATCTAATTTTTTTAAATTTTCGTTTAGCTCTTTCATACAATCAACTGCAAATTTCAATTGTCTCGAAGATCTCCCGTAAGACTGCCAATAATTTTTATCGTAAACGTAAATGACGCAATAATTTCCTTTTTTAGAGCCATAAAATAAGGCGGGGTTATCCATTAACCTTAGGTCTCTTTGCAAAATTATTACATCCATAAGAGCAAGAATCTTACTTTAAAATTTTTGGAAATCGCCTTATAAGAATATAAAAAGAATTTGCTAGAATAGCTCAATCAAATGATAGATTATTTAAGAGCGCAAAAAGTCATTCACTGGTTAATGGCAATTGTCATCATGTTAGATTTGAATGTTGCACAAAAATTCGGTGGGGACATGGAACTCTGGGATCGCTTGGAATCTAGAGTTGACCATGCTACCGCAGGACTCATAGTAACTTTTTTGTTTATTTTAAGAATATTTTTGAGATTTTTATATGGCGCACCTAGCTTGCCCGAATCAATGCCAGGCTGGCAGGTAGTCATGGCAAAGACAGGCCATTATGGCTTGTATTTTTTAATGGGGCTTTTAATTGTTTCTGGTATTGCTTCTGCAAATTTCACAAGTGACCCAATAGTAGTTTTTGGCACTTTCAATTTATCATCAGAGGTAGACAATTCAAACATGTTTAATTTGATTAGAGGTGTTCATGAATTTGCAACAAATGCGATTATTGCATTGATAGTGATTCATATCTTGGCTGCTCTTTATCATCACTTCATCGTTAAAGATGACACAACTAAGAATATGACTAAGTTTTGGACAAGAAAAACTGTGAAATGATCGATTATGAAACTAAACGGTTACATAGAAGGATATTTTGGAAGGCTGCTTTCTTGGGGTGAACGAGAAGAAATCTTAAGGCAGATAGTTGATCAAAAACTTAATTCTTATTTTTATTGCCCTAAGGAGGACCCTTTTCATCGCTTAAATTGGAAGGAACCTTATCCAGAACAAACAAAGAAATGTCTGAATGAATTTAACTTAAGCTGCAAAGCTAATGAGATAAAGTTTCTATTTGGAATTTCACCCGGCATTGATTTCCAAAATTCCTACGATGAGCTATTTAAGAAAATTTCTGAAGCCGAATTATTAAAAATTTCAGACATCGTAATTCTTTTTGATGATCTCTTTCAAGAGCAAAGTGGAAGGCATCATGCTGAGATTGTGAATAGATGTAATGATAAGTACAAAGATATAAACTTTTATTGCGTGCCTTCAGAATATTGTGAACAACTCGCAAAGCCGACATTTACAGAAAGCATTTATTTAAAAGAACTTTCAAAAGATTTAGATGAAGAAATCCCAATATTTTGGACTGGACCAAAAGTAGTGTCATCAAAATATACTCAAGAAGCTATTGAAGGATGGGGCGAAGTGCTTAACCATAAACTCATTATTTGGGATAATTTTTATGCTAACGATCATTGTGTTCCTAAAGTTGTCATGGAAGCGTTTGATAGTAATGAACAATCCAAGTTGGAAAATCTTGAAGGAATTTTGATAAATGGAACAGGGTTACTAAATGTGGATAAGTTTTGTTTAGAAGCTTTATCGAACAAAATTTTCAACCGACAAGAAGAAATTACTGCGCTTTTTGAAAAAGCTGGACTTCCTAAGGAGTTCGAGAAAATTTCAACTCTGTTTAGATTAGATGCGAGCTACTCTAGATCAGAAGAGGAAATTAAGACAGTTGAATTTTTATTATGGGAATGGACTGCGCCAATAAAACAAGAAATATATCCCTACTTACATATTTTGAGAAAGTTTTTAAAAGAAGATGGTTCCTCAGGTTTGCTTGAATCACGTTTTAATTTGAAGAAAATTGATTAAAGATATTTTTAAAGTTTTTGTAATTTTTTTGCTTAGCCTCACAACTGGTTTTGCATCGACTGAAGAAGTAGTGTACGGAATGCTTTCGGAAGAAGTATTTGAATCTAAATTTTTGGGAGAGAGAAGATTATTGATTTACTATCCCAGCAAAGATGTAATTGATCAAGATACTACTTTTATAATCATACAAGACGGTCAGTATCTCTTTGACGGTAAAGTAAATTGGAGAGATGAGGAATGGGGTATAGACGAAACCCTTCAATCTCTGAACAAAAAAAATAAATTACCAAACATAGTCATTGTTGGTGTAGAGAATGCGGCGCGAACAAATGGAGGAAAATTAGTTGATGAATCTAAAAGATACGCCGAATACTTTCCAAAGCAAGCAATTAGTTATTTTGGCTTTGGATTTAGAAAATTTGCTTATCGGAATTTTGTCGATCTTGAGAAATTTGATTATATAAAATTCTTAGAAAAGGAATTAATTCCATATTTAGAGAGTAGGTTTGAAAGAGACATGAATTCAAAAAACATGGGAATTTTAGGATCTAGTATGGGAGGGCTAATTTCATTAAATGCTTTGATTGAATTACCACATAGGTTTGGATTTGCAGCATCTGTATCAACCCATTGGATAGGCATTAGACCTTTAGATTACGCCTTATTTCCTTTTAGAAGTGAAATTAGATTTTTTGGAGATCCGTATACTACAAAGGCAATATATTCTTATATTACCGAGAATATTGATGTACTTAGAGATAAAAAAATTTACTTAGATCGAGGAACTGAAAGCCTAGATCAGTTTTATGAGGGACCTCAAAATAAAATAGACGAGATATTTTCCTCTAATGCCTTAACTTTCCAAAGTTTGGTTTTTGAAGGTTTTGGCCATAATCCTAAAGATTTTGGGAAAAGGTTTGAGGGCGTTTTAAATTTTATTCTTGAATAAGACCGATAGTTTGGCTAGCTTTTAAATTTATATATTTGATTTACTTGATGAATTAGTTATATAACTTTCCAACTTTTCTAGTTCCATGCAAGATTCAGGACAAAGCTTTTTTAGTTTATCTAAATTAACATTTGCAAGGTCTAAGCGATTCGTCTCTACAAACAATTCACCTTGATATTCTAAAGCTGACTTATTTTCTGGATCTATACTAAGGGCTTTCAAATAGGACTCTTCGGATGCTTCGTATTTTTCAAGTTTTCTATATGAAAAAGCTAGGAGAGTCCAACCGTCTGAATCATCTGGCTCGGATTTAGTGTAATTTTTAAGGATTTTTTGAGCTTTAGAGAATTGACCTTTGTCAATCATTTTATAAGCTTTCGAATACATTTTAGTTGGATTGCTTTTGTCATATTTCACTGAATAAGCTGGATATGAAGCAAATAGTGTTAATAGAGCTGCAAAAATTAAGCTGACTTTCCAGTTGTGTTTCATTACGGTGATAATAATCTTTTTGAGCGATGAATTGACGAATAAATTTATTTCGATTTCTTATAAGATAAATTTATTTAATTTCTACATCATTGCTAAAATTCATTATGACAAATTTCAATATGATTGATAGAAACGAAAACTTACCTGGTTATTTTAGTTCCTCTTGGCCAGTTGAATGCGGAGGCAATCGAAGACAAAAGTCTTATCAAGGCTCTTTAAACGCAAAAGGCTCGTCTCCAAAAGTGCAAACTCTATCCTCAGATAAATGGAACGTCATGGTTATAAAAAGAGAGAAGGGTGAATATTATTTGGGTGGAACAATGCCTTATTTTTTTGGGCCAGAACCGTATGGCTGGCTCCAAAAATTTAATCCAATTTCATTGGAAACTCTTGCTGAGAGCCCTAAGTTGCCTTGCGGTGGTCATGTTTGGTGTGGCGCAATTGCTGCACATCAAAATGGAAATATTATAAAAGTTAATGGAAATTTTATGCATTCTTTAGATGCAAACTGTGAATTATTAGAAGAAAAAAAACTTCCAAAAGATAGAGCTCATAATGGATTATTAGTTCTCTCGGATGGATCGATTGTTACAAAAGATTGCAGGCTTGAAAATCAAGGTAACTCTTTTATTACTCGTTTGGATCCTGATACATTGGAGTTAATCGATGAGCCTTTTCCTTTGCCTGAAGG
Organism: uncultured SAR86 cluster bacterium; assembly: GCA_902527995.1. Taxonomy (GTDB): domain Bacteria; phylum Pseudomonadota; class Gammaproteobacteria; order Magnimaribacterales; family AG-339-G14; genus AG-339-G14. Next base: position 31,559 of record CABZRA010000007.1, on the reverse strand, counting down.
TTCAATGGGAAGAATCGCCTCAGAGTTAAATAACTTGGGAGAATTTATTTACGTACCAGGGATCGAGAAAATTTTAAAAATCAAAGTAAATAAAACTTCACTCGAACTTGATGAATCTTGGGCGCCTAATTACAGAAGTATTAATGGCCCTCAAGGACTAGCATGGGATGGTTGTATTTCCGATGGAAATATATGGATCATGGATAACGGAGACATTCAGTCCGTAAGGGATATTTATGGAGTAGAGCCCAACGGACGATTTGATGAATTTAAATCTTTGAGCTGGAGATCACCTGCTCCCTGGAAAGGAAAGCAAAGACTAATCAAAATTGATTTATTAACTGAAGAACTTGATTTTATAGAGCCCTTTCAAAAAGAAGGAGGAGGTATTATTGCGCCTCCGGTGAATATTCCTGAATCAAAAATTTGTATAGCTTGGGATAGTATAAATGGCAGTATCGCAGGTATCGATACTTCTCAAGATTCTCTTAAAGTTTCTTGGTTAAAAAATTTTAGGCCTACAATGCAACCAGTTGTATTCCCTGAGAGCAATGAGCTAGTTATAAATCATTATGAAAACGGCGAGGATCATATTATTGTCTTAGATTTAACAAATGGCGAGCTTTTGAGTAAAGTCGGGTTAGATTCTAGGTTGGCAAATGGCATGTTTTTGACTCCAGGTGATAATAGAGATATCTTCTATTGTTCTACGGGAGCTTTTTCAAGAATAAGTTGGTCTTAAAATGTTAAAAAATTACGCTGTTACTATTGCTGTTTCGTCAATTGTTGCTTTTTTTTTACTTTACTTTTTATTTGCGTATTCCGGAATAATGCTTTCGGTTGAATCAGGTTATCAGATAGGCGAAATTTCTAGATGGTGTGAAAGAATAAGTTCGGGTTACTTCAGAGAGCCTTCCAATGCTTTGAGTAATATAGGTTTTATATTAACTGGAATTTTTATGGTTTGGATTCTCTCGAGAGAAGAAGTTACAGGTCAAAATTTTTTCATTGGATTCACATCAATATCAGTTTTATATGCATCGGCTTCAATTTTTTTAGGACCCGGTTCCTTAATGATGCACGGAACTCATACTGTTTGGGGTCAATGGATAGATAACGTTAGCATGGTTGCTTACATAATAATCCCATGGCTTTTAAATTTTAAAATCCTAAATGGCTGGTCGGAAAATCAATTTTTGGGAGCTTATTTTTCTATTTTAATCTCTTTTTCGATTCTCAGTTGGTTCTTTGGTTCCGAGCTTGGAATAGATTTTAGTTTGTTTGGGCTATCAATAGGTTTATGGATAATCTCTGAGTTTTTATATAATTTTTATTCGTCTTATATGAGGTTTTTTTCTGGATTTGTTGGGTATGCGGTGCTTTGGTTATTTGGAACATCTCCTTACGAAGTTCTAATTAATCTTGAAGATTACTGGTGGACTTTGTTCTTTTGGCTACCTGGGCTCATCGCCACTAATAAACCGGAGAGTTACAGAAGATATAATCCTTGGTTTTTTGCAGGATGCTTTTTTTATATATTAGCTTTTACCATTTGGCTACAAGGGAACTTAATAATTAACCCAAATTCTGAATGGTGTTATCCAGATTCAATTATTCAACCTCATGCGCTATGGCATATTATTTGTGCATTGGCGACACTTTCTTTTTTCTTTTTTTATAGAACAGAAAAAAGATCAAATACGAGTTAAATTATGTTTATGAAGACTTTAGTTTTTATACTTTTTATTTTTTTCAATCCATTAGTTTCAGCTGATTCATTAAAAAGTGCTATTGAAAGCGAAATAAGATCTAATAAAAATATAGCGAGAGATATTTATCGTAATCCTTATGAAACTTTATCTTTTTTTGGAATCAGACCTGATATGAAAGTAATAGAATTATCTCCTGGTGGCGGGTGGTATACAGAAATACTGGCTCATTATCTCAAAGATGAAGGAGAGTTGATTGCTGCCCACTTTGATCCCTCGATGAGCGATTTTGCTAAAAGAGTAAGACGTAATTTCGAAAAAAAATTAGCAAGCAGTTCTGTGTATGATAACGTAAAGTTAGTTTCTCTTAATGAAAAATATTCTGAAGTCGAATCAATTGATGCGGTAGTGACTTTTAGAAATTTACACAATTGGATTGGCCCTAATTGGGATTTTATAATTAAAAACTCCCATAAATCACTGAAGAAAGGTGGATTGTTAGGAGTTGTTGAACATAGAGCAAAGGAAGGAACTTCGTTAGAGAATATGAAAAAAACAGGATATGTCACTGAAGAATACGCTATTGAATCAATAGAAAAGCTCGGGTTTAAGTTGGTAGCAAAATCTGAAATTAATTCAAATCCAAAGGATACAAAGGATCATCCTAAAGGGGTTTGGACTCTTCCCCCCGTATTGAGACTAAAAGAGCTTGATCAAGATAAGTATTTACAGATCGGAGAGAGCGATAGATTTACTTTTTTATTTAAAAAAATTTGAGGAATACTATGACAAATGAAGACAAAACAGTTTTAGTTACGGGAGGCTCAGGCTTTATTGCAACTCATTGTATTCTGAAACTTGCTGCAGCTGGTTATAAAATAAAATCTACGGTAAGAAATTTAGATAGAGTTTCAGACTTGAATAAAATTTTAGATAAGGCCGGTTCGACTTATGAGAGACTCAATAAAATTGAGGTTGATTGGGTTATTGCAGACTTAACAAAAGACGAAGGATGGTCTGAAGCAGTAAAAGGTTGCGATTACGTCATGCATGTCGCTTCTCCAGTAGCTTTAGAGGAGCCAAAAGATGAAAACGATCTTATTGTTCCTGCTAGAGAAGGGACAATGAGAGTTATTAAAGCAGCAAACGAGGAAGGCGTTAAAAAAATTGTTTTGACTTCATCAGTTGCAGCAATAATCTATGGACATGAAAAAGACAGTTTTAATGAGGAAGATTGGACCGATACGGAAGCTAAAGGATGTTCAGCTTACAATAAATCAAAAACTTATGCTGAAAAAGCAGCGTGGGACTTTATTAACAGCGATGAATGTAATATGGAACTTTCAGTAATTAATCCCTCTCTTGTCCTTGGGCCAGTTTTGGAATCTGATTTCGGAACAAGTGTTGAAGTAGTGAAGCGATTTTTAAACGGAGGATTCCCTCTAGCTCCTAACATTAGTTTTGGAATAGTAGATGTCAGAGATGTAGCTCAGTTACATATGTTGGCTTTAGAGTCCCCTCAAGCTTCAGGTAATAGATTCATTGCTAGCTCAGAAACAATGGCTATACCTTTAATAAGCGAGGTTCTAAGAGAAAAAATACCCGAATTTCAGAAGAAACTTCCAAAAGGTACTGCGCCAGATTTTTTAATTAAATTGCTTGGTTTGTTTAGTCCTTTGATGAAAACCGTAGCAGACCAATTAGGAAAAACTAAAAAACTTGATAATTCAAAAGCAAAAAATCTTTTAGGTTGGCAACCTAGATCAGGAGAGGAGGCTGTTGTAGCCTCTGCTAAGAGTCTTATTGAGTTTAATATAGTTAAATCTCCCTAAAGAATTTTTACTTAAAAAGTTTTTTCAATTCAAATGTTTGATAAATCTGGAATTAGAGAATTTAGAAGTTCGATTCCAGATCACTTTAGAGCAAGAAGATCGAAGTTTTTTATACTATTGGGCACGTTAATCTTTAAGTTCTATGATTGGAAAATAGAAGGATCTTTACCTAATAAAAAAAGGGTTATCATTACTGCTGCTCCGCACACATCTTATGAAGATTTTATAAGAGCTTTTCCTTTAGTTTTAGCACTGGATATAAAAGTTAACTTTTTAGCAAAAGATTCAATATTCAAATTTGGAATTAAACATTTTTTTAATTGGCTTGGCGGCATACCAGTCAATAGAGATGCACCTTATGGGGCAAAAAAATTTATATCTAATTTAGGATACGAGAGAGATGCAATTTTACTAGGCATTACTCCGGAAGGAACAAGAAAAAAAGTTACTAAATGGAAGACAGGATTTTTGAGAATTGCCGAAGAGATCAATGCCGAGATTGTCTTAACGGGAATAGACTTTGAGCATAAGCGGTTTGTTTTTGGTGAAATTTTTAAACCAACGGGAGATAATGAGAAGGATATTAATTCGTTAAAGGTTTATTTCAAGAAGTTCAAAGGAAAACATCCTGAAAGATTTTAATAAAAGGGAAAAATGTAATGATGCAAGAATATTACGTAAGTTTTGTAGGGATATGGGCTCTCCTTATTCTAATAGTTATTGAAGCAATTATTTCTATTGGAGCCTCAAGAACTCAGAAAAGATATGTACCGGGAAAGACAAACTCTGATTTAGGCCCAGAATCTTTTGTATTTAGAAGCGATAGAGCTTTTAAAAATTCTTTAGAAAATATCATTCCTTTTTTAGGCGCAGCTTTAATGAGTATTTTATTGACTATGGATCCAATAAGACTATCCAGATTAATAATAATTTATGTATTAGCGAGGTATATTTATACTGCGATATATTATTCAGTTGCTACAAGAAAAAACCCAAGCTTAAGAAGCTTATTTTTCTCAGTAGGATTTATAGTTACTATAATTATGTTGGTGGATATTGGGCGGCATTTGTTTAATTAAGAGGAGAATACTATGACATTTGAAAGCGACGAAAAAAGATTAAAAAAAGGCACCGAAATATTAAAGAAACTAAATTTTCTTCATAAGGCTGAAGGCAGTTTTTCTGAAGATTTTAGGTCTCATACCATTGAGACTTTATTTGGATCTGTCTGGTCGAGGCCTGGACTAGAAATTCAAGAAAGAAGCATAATTACACTTGCAGGACTTATTGCTCTTAACAGAGAGAACGAGCTTCGCTTACACTTTCGTGGTGCTAGAAATTTAGGTATTAGCAAGAAAAAAATAGAAGAAATTATCTTTCACCTTGCACATTATGCAGGATGGCCTAATGCGGTTACTTCTGGAAGAGTTCTTGAAGAAGTTTGGAAAGAAATGGATGGTGAAGAAAATTCGGAATAATTATTTTAAATTTGAAATTAAAATTTCTTCTGATTTTAAAGGTAATACGATATGTGTCCCATCGTCTGACATAGTAAAGTTACTGAAAACCTCACTAACACCTCTCGTAAATACTGTTTCCATTAAACCAATGACAGGCGCAGGCGCTAGGTGATAATAGACCAGGTGCTTAACATTTGCTTTTTTTGCTATTTTTGCGCCTTCTACTGGAGAAGTGTGATAATCCTGAATATCAAACATAATATTCGCATTTCTCAAATTGCCAACTTCCTCTTGAGCCTTTTGCAGCCTGCCAATAATATCCATCGACAAAGCCTCCATGAATAAGACATCTGCATCTTTAGCGTAACTAATAAGGTTTTCACTATAAATTGTGTCTCCACTTAATACGATTGATCTTCCTTTGTAATCAAATCTAAATCCTAAAGAAGGCTCTACTGGTTTATGCTCTACCAAAAAGGCGGTAATTTTTAAAAATCCGTCATCGTAAAAAGGTTTTTGGTTTGGAATTAAAGTTATGGTTTCATAACCATTTGCTTTTTTTACAAGGACTTGATCTCCGTGATGATCATATCTATATTTTGCGTCTAAAGCATAGGCTCTTTCAAAACCCTCTGTGATTTCGTTAATTCCTTCTGGACCATAAACTTTTAGTTTTTCTTTTCTTCCTGAAACCCAACTACCAAGGTGAAGATCTTGAAGGTCAGAAAAGTGATCAGAATGTAAATGAGTTATTAAAATAGCTTCAAATTCAAATGGAATCCCGAAAGTTCTTAAATTGCTCGCACTTCCGTCGCCAGCATCTATTATAAATACCTTATTCCCAGCTTTAATTAGAATACATGTTTCAGCTCTGTCTGGGTTAGGCAATGGTGATCTTGATCCACAAACAATTGCGCTCAATGCGTCATCTTTGACCAAAGGGCTATCAGTATTAATTAGACCAGAAATTGCGAAATTTAGAATACCGTCTTGAACAGATGGAACCCTTAGTAAAACAATTACTAAAACAACGAATATTGCTATGATTGAGATAGAATACTTAAAAAATTTAAACATAAATTTTTAGTACTCTAGCAACTGAAAATTGTTGAGTCAAAAAATGTAAAAAGAGGTCACATGGAGATATTAAGGACGCCAGATAAGTGTTTCACGAACCTAAAGGACTATAAATACGAGCCGAATTTTACAACTATAAAAACACACGATAATTCAGATCTTAGAATTCATCACATAGATGTTGGCCCAAAAGATGGTCCAATAATATTATGCATGCATGGACAACCAGTATGGAGTTATCTTTACGTAAAAATGATTCCTTTCTTCAACCAAGCTGGTATCAGGGTAATCTGTCCTGATTTACCTGGCTATGGAAAATCTGATAAACCTGCCTCCAGGGAAGATTATAGTTTTCAAAGACAAGTAGACTGGATGACAGAATGGCTGGTTAAGAACGATTTCAGCAATTTAACTTTTTTTGGGCAAGATTGGGGAGGTTTGATTGGTTTAAGAATGGTTGCTAATGAACCAGAGCGTTTCTCTAAAGTTGCTATGGGTAATACAGGACTTCCTTATAATCCTGATACCCCTTTTGAGATAATAGATCAGGTTAAAGCCTTTAGAGAGAGTGATCTCAAGTTAACTCCGATAACGATGTTAAAGCAAGTGACAGAAATGGATAAAGGCAAGTCTCATCCAGCTTTAAAATTTATGTATTGGCAAAAGTTTTGCTGGGACACAGTTGATTTACCGATTGGTTTTTTGATGGAACAGATGATGGGGAAGCCTTCAAAATTAAAAATAATTCTGTATTTAATTTTTGTTAATTTAGGCATAAGTAATTATTTTCCATTCAAATCAAAAATTGCAAAAGCTTACGATGCTCCCTTTCCATCATCAAACTTTAAAATGGGGCCGAGAGCAATGCCCAGTCATGTTCCAACTATTCCCGATCAATCTTTGGAAGCTCAAAGAAAAGCAAGAGACGTGTTTAAACATTGGGAGAAGCCTTTTTTAAGTATTTTCTCTGGCGATGATCCAGTAACCAATGGAATAGAAAGAGATGTCTTGAATATGTGCCCAAATGCAAAAAGCGCAGAACATATTGGCGGTGGACATTTTTATCAGTGGACTAAGCCAAAACAGCTGACGGAGCTTTTGATAAATTTTATTAATAACTAGAAAATAATATGAAAGTAGAAAATAAAGTAATCCCAACAGAAGAACAAATGAAAGGTTTCGTTGATGGGGATGTAGATAGTCCAATATCTATGGTTAATCTTCTAAAATACAAAGAAAAAGCTGAATATGAAGATGGAAGAGTTTCAAAACTTTCAGGAAAAGAAGCATACCAAATCTATGCATTAGAAGTTACTAAGTTAGTTGAAAAAACTGGCGGAAAAATTTTATTTGGTGGAGAAGTTAGCAGGTTGATGCTTGGGGAAGTAGAGGAATTATGGGACTCGATTGCAATTGCTTATTACCCTAGTCGAAAAAAAATGCTCGAAATGATGATGAGCTCAGAGTATGCAGAAATTTCAGTTCATAGGACAGCAGGTTTAAAAGGTCAGCTCAATATAGAGACAAAAAATAATGAGTGACATCTCTCCTCTTGCTTTAATTGGAAGCCCGCCGTCTCCCTATACAAGGAAAATGATTTCCTTGCTGAGGTTTAGACGAATACCTTACAGAGTTATCTGGGGAGACCCTCAAGATTTATTAATAAATGGCGATCTAAGTCATTTGAATATCGAACCTCCCAAGCCAAATTTGTTACCGACTTTTATAATTCCAGGTCAAAAAGGAGAATTAGAGGCTTTTACAGATTCAACACCACTATTAAGACGTTTTGAAGGTGAATTCGACAAAAGGAAAAGTGTTCCACAAGATCAATTTCTTAGTTTTATAAATTATGTTCTCGAAGATTTTGCTGACGAGTGGGCAACTAAGTATATGTTCCATTTTCGATGGCACTTTGATGAGGATATTGATAACGCTGGAACCCTTTTGCCTTTGAATCAAAAAGTGAATCTTGATGATGACTCTCTTGCATCGTTTAAAAAATACATAGCTGAAAGACAAGTAAGTAGATTAGGGGTAGTAGGTTCAAATGAAACAACAGCGAAAACAATCGAAAGAAGTTATAAAAGATTCCTTAATTTGTTGGAGAAACATTTTGCAAAGTTCCCTTTCCTACTTGGAGAAAGACCCGCATCTTCAGATTTCTCGTTGTTTGGACAGTTAAGTCAGCTTATAGGATTTGATCCTACATCGAGAAGGATTGCTCATGAAATTTCACCAAGAACTGTTGCTTGGGTCAGCTTGATGGAGGATTTGTCGGGACTTGAAGTCTCTGACGATGACTGGATGCAAAATGAACTACCAGAATCTGTTGAAAATATATTTAAAGAAATTGGTCGTGTTTATGTACCTGCATTGTTAGCAAATGAAATTGCGTTTAAAAAAAAGGAAAAAACTTGGGAAGTTCCCATTGACGATTCAAATTGGTCACAAAACACTTTTCCCTATCAGGTCAAATGTCTCAATTGGATAAATGATGAATTTCAAAAGCTAGATGGAGACGAAAAAACTAAAACATTGCATTTTCTAGAGAAAACAGGATGTAAAGAATTAATAAGGAATTAAAAATGAAAGAATTTCAAACGCTTAAAAGCGACATAACAAAAACTAGAATTTTTGAAGGTGAAATTGACTTAGACGTTATAGACGAAGACGAAATTATTGTTAGGGTTGAAACCTTCTCTTTTACAGCGAACAACATAAGTTATGGTGTTGCTGGAGATACACTAGGATACTGGCAATTTTTTCCTGCCAAGGAAAATATCGACGACCAATGGGGTTGTATTCCGATGTGGGGATTTGCAAAAGTTATAAGCTCTAGACATAAAGAAATTCAAGAGAATGAAAGGTTATTTGGTTATTTTCCTCCATCAGATTATTTAAAACTTAAGCCCACAAAAATTACTGAGCAAAATTTTTTAGATGCAGTATCTCACCGGAAAGATTTACCAATTATTTATAATAATTACTTGAGGCTTGATGGTGAAATAGATTACGATCAATCAACTGACTCTACCAGAGCGCTTCTATTTCCTTTACATTTAACAGCGTATTGCTTATGCGACGCCTTAAAATGTGAAAACTATTTTGACAGTGATCAAGTAATTATCTTAAGTGCTTCAAGCAAAACAGCAATTGGTCTAGCACAGGGACTAAGTGAAGAAAATATATCGCCAAAAGTTTTAGGTCTTACATCTTCAGGAAATTTCCAATTTGTAGAAAAGCTCGGTTGTTATGACGAAGTTTTATCTTATGATCAAATAGAAAATATAGACTTCAATAAATTCTCTGTTATGGTCGATATGGCAGGTAATTCATCAATTTTGGAAAAGCTAAAAATTTCATTAGGTGATAATTTAAGAAAATGCTTAACCGTCGGGGCAACGCATTGGCAAAAAATTTCGTCATCGGAAGAAGTTGTTAACAATGCTCAAGATCCTCGCTTTGAGTTTTTTTTCGCTCCAGGACATGCTCAAAAAAGAGCTGGAGATTTAGGACAAGAATTATTTAATACTAATTCAAACGAGTTTCTGAAAAGAAGGTCAGAAGATAGTAAAAAATGGATGGAAATTAGAGAGATTGAAGGTTTTGGTGAATTATCGAATACTTATGATGCGATGCTTACAGGAAATGTTGACCCTAAGCTGGGGCTTATAATAAATTTGAATAAATGAGCTTCTTAAAAAAAATATTTCCCGATGATCCAACTTCTTACAAAGGCAGTAATTTAGCTTTTTATGGCTTGATTCTATTTACTGGTATTTTAATTTGGAGAAGCTTTATACATTTCTTATTTTGGGAATTCGGATTGCATGATGTAGCCAATATCAAACCTATATTAGGCAGTCCTGAACCAATGACGTTGATTTATTTATTTTTTTCTCTTTGGGGTCTTGAACAAGTTATCAGAACCTTTCTAACAATATTAGTTCTTTTTAAATATAAAGGTTTTATACCTTTAATGTTGTTAATTAATATTTTTGAATGGGGAATGAGAGGGATATATCCGTTTACGGATTATTTTCCCTCTATTTCACCAGAATATACAGATGGAATAACTCCAGGCGTTGAAGGGCTTCCATATGTTTTATTTTTCTTAGTGATAATTTTTATGCTTTCGCTAAAGTCTAAAGAAATAAAATAAATTTGATGTTTTTAATTAAAATTTTTTTGTGTTCACCTTAGGAGGTTTTATATGAATAGAGTTACACAACACTTAGGTACAAAATTCCCAATAATACAAGCTCCTATGGGCTGGATTGCAAGAAGTCAATTAGCTTCAGCAGTTTCCAACGCTGGAGGTCTTGGTGTAATAGAAACTTCATCGGGAGAAGTAGATGCATGCAAAGAGGAAATAAAAAAAATGTCTTCTTTGACAGATCAACCTTTTGGCGTGAATTTACCAATTCTATTTTTACAAGACGACTCTATTGTTGACTTCGTAGCAGAATGTGGAGTCAAATTCGTAACTACATCAGCAGGGAGTCCGGCTAAATATATTGACCGTCTTAAATCTGCTGGATTGATTGTTTATCATGCAGTTCCAAGTTTGATAGGAGCGTTAAAAGCTCAAGAAGCAGGAGTTGATGGGTTAGTAGTTGAGGGAACAGAGGGCGGAGGTTTTAAGAACCCAGAAGAAATTGGCCTTCACGTTTTAATTCAGGCAATAAGAAAAAAAATAGAATTACCAATTATTGCTGCTGGCGGTATTGCAGATGGTATAGGAATGGCAGCCGCATTTGCTTGTGGAGCAGAAGGTATTCAGATGGGAACTAGATTTGTGTCTAGTAAAGAAAGTCCAGTTCATCAAAACTGGAAAGACGCAATTTTATCAGGAACTGAATCAGATACTTACGTACTAAACAAGTCTGGCTCTCCATGTTTGAGAGCAATAAAGACCGATTATTCTAAAGAAATTTATGAAAAAGGATCAATGGATATGAGTGTTTTTAAAGGAGTTCAAGATTTGTATTTTGGTGGGGATTTAAATGCTGCTCCTGCATTGACAGGGCAATCTATGGGTCTAATTGATGAGGTAAAAAGCGTTGAGGAAATAATAAATTTAACAGTGCAAGAATTTAACCAAACCTTAGATTCGTTAAATCAGGCAAAAATTTGATCAACCTGGAGAAAGTATAGTTGAGCTAGCTTTTTTAAATTTTTTTGGATAATCAAGATTGTAGTGCAGGCCTCTGCTTTCTCTTCTTTTAATGGCACTTTTAATAATTAATTCCGAAACTAGAACAAGGTTTCTTAATTCTAAAAAATCTGAAGTAACTTCATAATTTTTATAAAATTCTTTCACTTCACTAGTTATTAATTTCATTTTATCTTTAGCTTTTTTAAGTCGATCATTGCTCCTGACTATGCCTACATAGTTCCACATTAATCTCCTAGAGGCATCCCAGTTATGATTTATTAAAATATTTTCACCGGCTTTAATAACTTTTGAATTATCCCATTCGGGTACCGAACTTCTATCGAGATTAAAATTAATTTTTATGTCATTTGCAGCTGCTTTTGCAAAAACTATACATTCAAGCAAGGAATTACTAGCCATTCGATTAGCTCCATGAAGTCCAGTGCAAGAGGTTTCTCCGATGGCATATAAATTACTTATATCGGTGCGTCCATCTAGATCTGTTACTATGCCTCCGCAAGTATAATGAGCGGCAGGAACAACAGGAATAGGACTTTTTGTGATGTCAAAACCAAATTCTAAACATTTTTTAAAAATACTAGGAAATGATTTTTTTATTTCTTTAGGAGGCTTGTGAGATATGTCAAGAAACACATTATCTGTTCCGCTCACTTTCATTTCATTATCAATAGACCTAGCAACAATATCTCTTGAAGATAGATCGCCTTTGGAATTGTATTTTTTCATGAAAGGGACACCTGAGAGAGTTTTTAAGATGGCTCCTTCACCTCTAAGAGCCTCACTTATTAAAAATGATTTTGCCTCCGGATGAAAAAGGCAGGTTGGATGGAATTGATTGAATTCCATGTTTTCTAGTCGACAACCTGCTCTCCAAGCCAATGCATATCCGTCACCACTGGCTCCGTCAGGATTACTTGTGTATAAATAAGCTTTGCTAGCTCCTCCAGTTGCAAGAATAACTGCACCAGCTGAAATAGTTAATACTTTTTCCTTGTTCTTATTAAAGACATAAGCTCCAAAGCATTTCTTATTTTTTATTATGAGATCAACAGCTAAATGATTTTCTAAAATTTTTATGTTTTTATTTCTTAAGACTTTAGCTGCTAAAGAGTCGGACACTTCCCGACCAGTTGCATCATCTGCATGAACAACTCTTCTGAATGAATGACCTCCTTCCTGAGTTAAATGAAGATCAGAATTTTTCTTATTCTTTGTGAATACAACTCCACAGTCCTCAAGCCAACTTATAGCTTCCCTCCCATTCTCTATACAAAATTCAACAGCCTCTCTATTACATAATCCATCTCCAACTTTAAGAGTATCTTCAATATGACTTTTGGTAGAGTCTTCTTTTGCTAAAACAGCTGCGATACCTCCTTGTGCATACCAAGTAGAACTATCAATGATTTGATTTTTTGAAATCACCGCAACTTTGAATCTATCAGAGAGCTCTATGGCTGCAGTTAATCCAGCTGCGCCACTTCCTATGATCAGAATGTCTGTTTTAATAATCAATTTAAATAAATATTCTTATGAGCAATGCAGTCAAAAAGACCACGGCAATTAGGATTAAAAAATACTTGAAAAAATTCCAATATTTTCTTGAAGTCCAATCGATTCTATTTGATCTATTTCTTTGTTTAGCTGAGGCTCTCATAGGAGCAATTAAAAAAAATACCGTCAAGGAAACGACAATAATCAGAGAAAAAATTATTAAATTTAAATCCACTAACGACTTCTAAGTTTCGCAAGTAGTCTTAACATTTCTAGATATAACCAGATTAAAGTTACCATTAAAGAGAAAGCTCCAAACCATTCCATATACTTTGGAGCATTTTGTTCAGAACCTTGTTCAATAAAATCAAAATCTAGCACAAGATTTAAAGCAGCAATTGCTACAACAAAAAGACTAAAACCAATTCCAAACAGACCATTTGAATGAATAAAACCGATACTAGAACCAAACATATTCATCACTATGCTCACCATATATAGAAGTCCAATTCCCATTGTTGCTGAGACAATCATCAATCTAAAGTTTTCAGTTGGTTTAATTATTCCAGTTTTATAAAGCACTAAAAGAGAAGCAAGTGTTCCTAGTGTAAGTCCAACTGCTTGAATAACGATTCCCTGATACTGAGATTCAAAAATTGCTGAAATTGCTCCTAAGAATAATCCTTGAGCAAGAGCATAAGCTGGTGCTGTGATTCCGGCCCAAGACTTTTTAAATATAGTTGTTAAAGCAAGAATAAAACCAAGGACGGCTCCACCTATTGCCAAAGGCATTACACTTGAAGGATCTTTTGAGACGAAAAATAGATTCCAAGTCCATGAAGCGGTTAAAGTAACTAAAATTAACAAGATACCTGTTTTATTTACTGTCCCTTGAAGGGTCATGAAGTTTTTTCCTATCGAATCTGAGGGATTAAAATTTGAAAAAGTTGCATCGTTTAGAGCTGGATTGCCGGAACGACCAAACATTTGTAGAGCGTTATGTTTTGACATATTAATAAGTTAATAAAATAGAATATTTTTTAGTAATATTTATACCATGTCTGCTCTTACTAATGCTTATATTTTTTTGATATTAGCCATAGTTGCAGAAGTAATAGGAACGCTTTACCTTCGAGAAATAGAGGGATTTACTAAAATTATTCCATCTTTAATTACTGCAATATCTTATGCAGCAAGTTTCTATTGGCTCTCATTTACTTTAGACGAAATTCCAATAGGAGTAGCTTATGCAACATGGTCAGGCGTAGGAATATTTTTAATTACCTGTCTAGCTGCAATAAAGTATTTCCAATTTCCTAATCTGTTAACTTCTATTGGAATGGGATTTGTAATTGTAGGAGTTGTTCTAATTAATCTGTTCAGTACTGATTATTAAGGAATTAACCATTCCATAGCAACATTATTATTTATCCAAGAAAATTTGCTTCTCCTATGTCCAATATTTTTGAGAAATAAAAATTCTATTTCATCATACTCAAAGATAATTAAACCAAAATTTTCATATCCTTGTTCAACATCAATTTCTGACTTAACTAAATCATATTCAGTAGGATCTGATATGACTTGGCCTGGAGATCCTTTAACTGAATAACAAAGTTTAGACATATCTCTTGAACTTTCCCAAGCTTGTAAAGTTCTTTCATCTTTTTTATGTAAGTTAACTTTACCTTTTATTCTAAGTTGTACTTTTATTTCAGGATCATAAGCATGAACATATGCAACAACGTTGTTATTAACAGAACTAATTTTATTTGACCTCAAATCCGTATGGAATCTAAGAAATCTTTTCTCTTTATTAAATTCCCTCAATACGACTGTTCTTGGAGAATCAGAGATACATAGAGTAGGCGAATGAAAAATAGACTTTGAGTTGGTAACAGCATCCATTAACAAATCTTCTGTATATTTCAAAGAAAGTTCTAAGGAATTATAAAAATCTAGGTCTGAATTCATATATTATTTCTTATTAAACAATTAATTATGGATGTTTCATACATTTTAGACGAATTAAATCCAATACAAAGAGAGGCGGTAACCGATGAGTCGTCTCATTCTCTAATTTTAGCCGGAGCTGGTTCAGGTAAAACTAAAGTTATTACTCATAAAGTTGCATGGCTGTCATCAGTAAAAGGAATAAATCCAATGTCTCTTTTAACTGTAACTTTTACCAACAAAGCAGCCAAAGAAATGCGAGGAAGAATAGAAAATATTCTTGAAGAAAATTTGAATCAAATGTGGTGTGGAACATTTCATGGGATCTTCCACAAGATGTTGAAGATCCACTGGCAAGATGCAAATTTAATAAAGGACTTCTCTGTAATTGACAGCGAAGATCAAATAAGAGTTTTAAAAAGAGTAATACAAGGAATGAACTTAGATTTAGAAACATGGCAGCCTAGGGATACTCAATGGTTTATTAATAAACAAAAAGATGAAGGTAGAAGAAAAGCGAGCTTAAGTATGAATGCGACTTTTGTCGAAGAAAAAATGGTTGATATTATGGATGAATATCAAAGAACTTGCGACCGAGAGGGCTTAGTAGATTTTGCTGAAATTTTAATTAGATCTTTTGAACTTCTTGATAAAAATGCTGAGTTACTTAAACACTATCAAGATAGATTTCAGCATATTTTAGTAGACGAATTTCAAGATACGAACGAGATTCAATATCTTCTTTTGAAAAAACTGGCAGGGAAAAATGGATCAATGACTGTAGTTGGAGATGATGATCAGTCAATTTATAGTTGGCGAGGTGCAAAAAGTACTAATTTAAAAAGATTTACAAAAGACTTCAATAAAGTAAAAACTATTAAACTAGAACAAAATTATAGATCTTCAAAAAACATCTTAGCTTGCGCTAATTCTGTCATAAGAAATAACCCAGATCGATTAGGCAAAGAATTATGGTCTCAAAAAGATGAAGGAGAGCAAGTAAAAGTTTATAGAGCTTTCAATGAAAGGGATGAAGCTAATTTTATAGTTGGGATCATAAAAAGATGGTTAGAAGAGGGAGGTAGGCTTTCGGAATCTGCAATAATTTATCGGTCTAATGCACAATCTAGAGTTTTAGAGGATGCGATTTTAAATTCAGAGCTTCCTTATCGAATATACGGCGGAGTCAGGTTTTATGAGCGAATGGAAATTAAAAACGCTTTAGCCTATGCAAAATTAGCAATTAATACTGACAATGATTCTCAGTTTGAAAGAATAATTAATATTCCTCCAAGAGGGATTGGAATTAAAACTATGGATCAAATAAGGGAGCATTCAAAAAATGAAAATATGTCTTTGTGGAAGTCTGCAGAGATTTTATTTAGAGAGAAAGATACAAAAGTAGCAAAAAATATTTCTTCTTTTTTCAAAATTATAAGCAAACTCCAAGAATGTAATTTTAATGAAAATCTTGATAAATTTTTTGGCGACTTAATATCCTTAAGCGGTCTTAAGGATTATCATGGAAAAGAACCAGGAGAAAAGGGAAGATCAAGAGTTGAAAACCTAGATGAATTGATTTCTGCAACATCTGAATATTTTTCTTTAGGCGAAGATGCGAATGATGAGAGGTCTTTATTGGAACTATTTTTGGATCAAGCTTCTTTAGATGCAGGTGAGAATCAAGCAAATGAAAATGAAGATGCGATTCAAATGATGACTTTTCACTCATCTAAAGGTTTAGAGTTTCCATTAGTTTTTATGGCTGGCTGCGAGGAAGGACTTTTCCCTCATAGAAGGTCTGCAGAAGATCCTAAGCAATTAGCTGAAGAAAGAAGGCTATGCTATGTCGGCATGACAAGAGCAATGGAAAGATTGTATTTGACTCATGCCGAAACAAGAACAATTTATGGAATTGATAGCTTCAGTCCAGTTTCAAGATTTATAAAAGAGATTCCTGAAGAACTAATTTATGAAATTAGAGTAGCTTCTGAAACTGAGGTTAAAGATAAGGTTTTTGAGCCAAGAATTGTAGGCGGAACTGAGCATAAAGTTGGGGGATTTTCTCTTGGAGATAGGGTTGAACATAAAAGTTTTGGAGAAGGAGTAATACTTAATTATGAGGGAGATGGCTCGAATGCTAGAGTAGAAGTAAACTTTGATAATGGAGGAACTAAATGGTTAGTTTTAAGTTTTGCAAATCTAGAAAAAATTTAACTTATATATTTTTATGTTTTTTTCTTATTTCTTGTACTGAAAGCTCAAATCAGAATGGAGAGGCGGTAGAAAAAAAGAATTTTTCCTGGAAATTGGTAACAACTTGGCCGAAAAATTACCCCGGAGTCGGACTTGGTCCTGAAAACTTTGCTCAACTCGTAGATGAGATGAGTGATGGTAGACTGAAAATAAAGGTATATGGAAATGGCGAGCTCATTCCTGCATTAGAAGTTTTCGATACTGTATCAAGAGGAACAGTTGAGATGGGTCATGGTGCATCATATTATTGGATAGGTAAACTACCTGCAGCACAATTTTTTACAACCCTCCCTTTTGGCTTAAATGCTCAAGAACGAAATGCGTGGCTTCACTTTGGTGGGGGATTAGAACTATGGGAGAAAGCTTATGAACCTTTCAATTTAATACCAATGGCTGGAGGAAACACTGGAGTTCAAATGGGAGGATGGTTTAACAAAGAAATAAATACTACTGAGGATTTGAAAGGAATAAGAATTAGAATGCCTGGTTTAGCTGGAGAGGTTTTCACTAGAGCAGGCGGTGAGGCAGTGTTGATGCCTGGAAGCGAAATTTTTACAAATCTTCAAACAGGAGTAATAGATGCAGCAGAATGGATAGGACCTTATAACGACTTAACTTTTGGATTTCATCAAGTAGCTAAATATTACTATTATCCTGGGTGGCAAGAACCTGGTGCTATGACAGAATTTATATTTAATAAAGAAGCTTTTGATGAACTTCCAGATGATTTGAAGGCGATAGCAAGAACAGCCGCGAGAGCCGTAAATCAAAATATGATGGATGAATACACAGCTAGAAATAATCAAGCGTTGGTATCATTGATAGAAGATCACAATGTGATTCTAAAAAAATTTCCTGACGAAGTTCTTTTTGAACTAGAAAAAATTTCTAATGAGGTTCTTGAAGAGTTTGTTTCGGAAGACGAATTTGCAAAAGAAATTTATAAATCTATCTTAGATTTTAAAGCAGGTGTTTCAAACTATCATAAGATTTCTGAGCAAGCTATTTACGAATTGCGTTAGCTAATCTTCTAAGTATGAAGGGTTATCGATAAGTAATTTTTCCTTAGCAAGTCGAAGTAAAAAATCTTCCATTGTGGCTGGGTCAAAGTTTTGATTTTTAATCATTTTTGTTAGTTCATTTTTTGAAGATATTTTTTGCTCAAAAAGTTTTAGACTGAGATCTTCTAGCTTTTTAATTAATTCTTTTTCATTTCTAATTTCTCTTTTTATGATTTTAAAAATATTTAATGCAATCCGAAGTTCAAAAATACTTATTTCTTGCAGATTCTTGTAATCAATCTCATTCAAAAAATAATAATGTAGAACTTCCATCAGTTCTTCTTTAGATGGTCTATCAAAAAAAACTTTCAAAACTTTTTATTTTTTATCATGTTCATCAAATCAAATTCCGTTTCTGAAACTCTTCTTCCAATTGCTGCTTTTTCAAGTGAATTTAGGTCGTTATTTAAATGGTAAAAGGTTTGAATCATACAAATTACACCCCATCGTAAAGAGCCATAAATTTGCCAAGTATCTAATTCGTTTAGGTCAATTTTTATTGAAGAATTAGATTCGTAGCCTTTTATCAGGTCATCAAGATTTCCAAGACCAGCTACTCTTTTTCTATTTTTTCCAAATCTCCATGATTTAACACACAACCAACTTAAATCTTCTAAGGGGCTTCCTATATGAGAAAGTTCCCAATCAATCACTGAATTTAATGCATTTTCAGAAATAATAAAATTGCCTAGCCTATAATCTCCATGAACCAGAACGTTATTTGGATTTTTTAGATTTTTTTTTGCTAAAAAATTGAATGCATATTCAAAAACTGGTTGAGGCTCTTTGAATGATGAATAAACTTTATAAAGTTCTTTTAAAGACTTGTCAAAAGACATTTCTTTTAGTTCTCCGAGGTTGCTGATATCGCTTTGATGGATCTTCGCTAGAATTTCTCCCATTCTAAAAGTAATTGATGTCCTAATTTTTTTAAATATATCGTCTCTTAGTATTTTTCTTGGAATTGTTTCTCCGCTAATAAACTCCATAACATACCCGCTCCCAAATCCACTTGTTTCGTCAAATTCATAGAAAATTTCTGGAACGGGAACGTTATTGTGTTTTACAATCCTTTGGATTTTAGCTTCTAATTTTTTTGAGATTGCTAACTTAGATTCGGAAGAATCTGGGGTCCTTCTTAAAATATATTTCTTTTTATTAGTCAGGATCAGCTTGTATGTTTCTGCTGAAGCTCCACCAGAGAGTTGATGAAAATCTTTAATTTCAGAGTTTAGAAGATTCTCAGTAAATTTTTTAAGTTTATCCATTTAGTTGGTTTTGTAAGGAAGCGTCGCGCTCTCCGAAATCCCAACCAGCACCATTATTTTCGTAATTTTTGAGAATTCTTTTTGCAACAGATTGAATGTGAACCTCATCAGGACCATCGTAAATTCTAGCCTCTCTAGCATGCCTGTACATTAGGCTGAGAGGAGTGTCATCGGTAAGCCCTTTTGCTCCATGAACCTGAATTGCTCTATCAATTACGTTATGAAGCATCTGCGCGCCAATTACTTTAATTAGTCCAATTTCAATTCTCGCATCATCCCCTTGATCAATCCTTTTAGCGGCATCAAGAGTTAATTGCCTTGATGATTGAATTTCACAAGCACTATCAAAAACAAATTTCTGCAGAAGTTGTTTTTGAGTCAGAGACGTTCCAAAGGTCTCTCTTTCATGCATTCTTGAACACATTAAATCAAAAGCCCTTTGAGCTTGGCCTAGCCATCTCATACAATGGAAAATCCTCCCAGGCCCCAACCTTTTTTGAGCTATAAGAAATCCTTGGCCTCTAGGACCCAACAAGTTTTCTTCAGGCACCTCGACATTGTCATATTCAACTTCGTAATGACCACCGTTTATGCCAAGTACAGGAGTTTCTCTAATAATTTTATATCCTGGATTATCAGTAGGAACAATTATCATGCTAAAGGCTCCATGATTTGAAGCGTCTAATTCTGTCTTACACATAACTGTAGTATAAGCAGCACGAGAAGCTCCTGTTGTGAACCATTTCCTTCCATTGATCTTCCACATCCCTTTATCCAAAATAGCAGTAGTTTGAAGTTGAGTAGGATCAGAACTAGCAACTTCTGGTTCAGTCATTCCAAAACTTGGAAATATTTCTCCTTTAACTAGAGGTTGTAGATACTTTTCTCTCCAGTGATCTGAGGCAAATTCTCGCAACATTATTGAGTCTTGAAGAGATACCGTACCTAAACCAACATTTGCATAGGGCGATCTTCCAATAACTTCATTAATATAAACATAGTCCATAAAAGGCATACCGCCTCCACCTATATCTTTAGGATGTCCTAAAGCCCATATATTTTCATCTTTTGCCATCTGAGTAATTCTTTTCATTACTTCTTTAGATTCATCTGAATTTTCAGCTAATTTTTTTTCTACAGGATATATTTCCTCTTCGATAAAGCTTTTAACTTTAGCTCTAATTTTCGTCCATTCTTTCTTCATACGGCGTTTTATTTTTTTGCGAATGCTCTTACTGCTTTCCAGACTCTTAAAATATTTCCATTAAGAATTTTATCTATCTCATCTTCTGTGTAACCTCTTAAAAGAAGTTCTTCGATTAAGTTAGGAAATTTTGAGACATCATCTATGTCTTCAGGTAAAGGCACTTCTCCATCGAAGTCCGAACCTAAGCCAACATGATCAATACCAACTAGATTTTTTACATGGTCTATATTGTCAACCACATTCTTTACTGTAACTTTCATATCTGGATTTGATTTTCTATCAGCAACAAAGTCAGATCCAAAACAAATTTGAATGACGCCATTATTCTTTGCCAAAGCTATCAACATTTCATCGGAGACATTTCTCTCCCATCCAGGAGTGAAGTGTCTTAAAGAACTATGAGTAGCCAAGACAGGCGCTTCGCTAATCTCTAACACTTTCATAAAAGCTTTATCTGACACATGACTGATATCTATCATTACTCCCTGTTTGTTCATTTCTTTCACCACTTCGAACCCAAAAGGGCTTAGCCCGTCCTTCCATCTTTTATTTTCGTCATAAGAACTGTCGGATATGTGATTGCTCTTAGCGTGAGCTAAAGTAATATAATTCACTCCTAAATCAGCGAAATATTTTATATTTTCAAGCTTGCCTTCAATTGGTGCTCCATTTTCAATTCCATAGGCTATTCCTACCAAGTTTTTATTCTCCTCTAAAACTTTTATATCGGAAGGGTCATTAATAAAAGTAAATTTTTCAGGATTATCTTTAATGATCTCATTCATCATTCCAATTAACTCGACTGCTAAATTGAATGAAGTACCTTCCGTTTCAGTTCTGGCAGGAATAAAAATTGCAAAGAAAGGAAGATTCAAGCCACCTTCAATTGCTCTCGGGTAGTCAAAGTGATAAGAAGTGTTTTTTGTGATGTCATCACTAGAGCCAGTATTATTCTTTTGACGCCAAATTTGAAAGGGGGTATCGATATGAGAGTCGATAATTATTTTTTCTTTACTAAAATCTTTCGCTTTTTGACTTAAGTCTTCTGAACAAGAAGTTAATACTAGGAAAAATAAAATTAGGTAATTTTTAAACATGTTTTATCTTTTAAATTTTTTTAAATATATCAGAAAATGCATTTTATTAAGAACAGCTAAAAAATAATTTTTGGCAAGTAAGTAGCTAAGAAAGGAAAATATGCAACTAAGCATAAAACAAAAATTTGAATAACGATAAATGGAAGAACTCCTTGATACATCGTTTCAGTTTTAATTTGTTCTGGAGTGACACTTCTGAGATAGAAAAGTGCGAATCCAAATGGCGGCGTTAAAAAAGACGTTTGTAAATTTATGGCCAACATAACACCTAACCACAATGGGTCAGCACCCATTGCCATCAAAATCGGCCCAACTATTGGCACAACTATAAAAGTTATTTCAATGAAATCTAAAATAAATCCTAGAATAAAAACTAACAGCATAACTAAGACCATAGAACCAAATAATCCACCAGGAATTTTGTTAAAAATATCGGTAATGAGTTCTTCTCCTCCTAAACCTCTAAAAACTAGAGAAAAAATAGATGCACCTATTAGAATTAAAAAAACCATTGATGAGATAAAAGCACTCTGTTTTGTGGTTTCAGAAAGGATTTTTAGGTTTAACTTTTTATGGAGTAAAGCAATAAATATAGCTCCAAGAGCTCCAATCCCTGCAGCTTCCGTAGGCGAGGCAACTCCGAAAATTATTGATCCTAAAACGGCAAAAATAAGAAAGAAAGGAGGTGCTAGTGTTGAAATGAGTTTAATAAAGCTTTCTTCTCTCGAATCATTAGTTGAAATAATATCTTCCTTCCTTAAATTAAAAATAAAATATAAACCATAAATAATCACCAAAATTAACCCAGGCACAATCGCAGCCATAAATAAATCGCCGACAGAAAGAGACTTGGCAACATAATTACCAATTTTAAGTTGAGATTGTTGGTATGCTGTAGCTAATACGTCTCCCAGTATAACTAAAGCAATTGAAGGAGGGATAATTTGACCAAGAGTGCCAGTTGCAGCAATTAATCCGGTTGATATTTTTTCTGAGTAGCCTCTTTGCAACATTGCAGGCAAAGATATTAATCCCATGGCAATAACAGTAGCCCCAACTATTCCAGTGCTAGCCGCAAGAAGCGCCCCAACAAACAGAATCGATATGCCTAATCCACTTTTGTATTTACTGAATAGTTTTGACATTGAATTTAACAATAGTTCTGCGACTTTGGATTTTTCTAAAATTACCCCCATGAAAATGAATAGGGGAACAGCTACTAATGTTGCGTTCGTCATTATTCCGTAAAGTCTGTTAGGGATTGTCTCTAGAAGGGTAAGGTCAAATAGTCCAAAAATACTAATAAAAAGAGCAAAAAGAATTGAAACTCCCCCAAGAGTAAATGCAACTGGAAAGCCCATGAGAAGACTGAGACAAATTACAAAAAATAACAGCAGAGGTAAAAATTCAATCATTTATAAAGAAGGAAAGTATGTTTGCAAAACTTTGTAATAATAAAAGAATAGTAGAAATAACAATAACTGTTTTATAAAGATAAACAAATGGGAGCCCTCCAGGCTCTGCAGAGATCTCTTTTATTTCCCATGAGAAAGAAACGTATTCAAAAGAAACAAATAAAATAACCCATAACATTGGCTGAAGAAAAATTACGTTTCCAATAAGATTAATTAATTTTTTTCTTCTTTCAGAGAATCTTCTGTACAAAATATCTACTCTTACATGTTGATCCTCTTTCATAGCGTATGCAGCACATATAAGAAAGGTAATTCCGTGAGAATAAATAATCAGTTCTTGCAGGCTTAAGATGCCTACTCCGAAAACATATCTTGCAATAACTACGTAAGCAGTTAAAAAGATCATTAGTACTAGAAACCAAGTACTGACTTTTCCTAGCAAGGTTGGAAAAAATATTAGTATAGATTGGCAAATTTGGTTAATATTTTTTAATATCATAAAAAGTTTTATTATATTTACATGTTAATAGTTATATCTCCAGCAAAGACTCTAGATTATTCTCCTTTAAATGCATCAATAGGTTTTTCAGAGCCTTCTTTTATTGGAAAAACAGAATCTTTAGTTAAAGAGATGCGTAATTATGATCCAGAAATGATTTCATCCTTGATGAAAATCAGCGAAAACCTAGGCTTCTTAAACTTTGAAAGATTCCAAAGCTGGAAACAAGATTCATCTCCTGGCCCCGAATCAAAACAATCTGCTTTTGCTTTTAAGGGAGATGTTTATAAGGGTTTGGACATAGCATCTTTGGATAAAAGTTCTATTGATTATGCACAGAATTATTTAAGGATTTTGTCAGGTCTTTACGGTCTGCTTAAACCTTTAGATTTAATCGCTCCCTATAGACTAGAAATGGGGACGAAATTAAATATAGGAGATTCAAAAAACCTCTATGAATATTGGACTTCTGATTTGACCAGTGCAATAAATAGAGACTTGAAGATTCAAAAAACTAAAATCCTGGTTAACCTCGCTTCAAATGAATATTTTTCAGCTTTAGACTCAGATAAGTTAGAAGCTGAAGTTATTTCTCCAGTTTTCAAAGATTATAAAAATGGTGATTACAAAATCATTAGTTTTCATGCAAAAAAAGCAAGAGGCTTAATGACAAGATTTATTCTGTCAAATAGTTTGAAAGATCCCAGAGATATAGAAAAATTTGATTATGAAGGCTATAAATTTTCTGAAAAATTATCTAAAGATAATACTCCGGTTTTTTTGAGAAATCTTTAGACTTAAGCTTTCTTTGCTTTTCCGTATTCTTTAATTTCTGCAATATCTTCGAATTCAGGTTCTCTCTTCTCGACTCTAGACATCATTGCTTCAGCCATATCTTCCTGAGGAAGCATTGCACCGCTCCAAAGAGCATTGAATTCAAGTCCGTCATTAACAGAGTGGTCTCTAGAAAAATTTAAAACAGCTTTTGTTCCATAAACTGCCAAAGGACTTTTAGAGGCAATCTCAGAAGCCATTTCTTTTATCCCCATTAACATAGATTCTTGAGAATCATAAACTTTGTTGACTAAACCACATTCCAAGGATTCATCAGCATGCATCCTTCTTCCGGTATAGGCTAATTCTCTTACTTTTCCTTCTGGTACAACTCGAGGTAGACGTTGAAGTGTTCCAATGTCAGCAGCCATTCCTATATTAATTTCCTGGATACAGAAAAAAGCATCTTTACTAGCAAATCTAATATCTGCAGCAGTTGCTAGATCTAACCCGCCTCCAATACAACCACCTTGGATACAGCACAAGACAGGAATTCTAAGCTTTTCGAGTTTTGATAAATTTTCTTGAAGTTCCATCGCAACTCGGTATAAAACTTCACCTGTTCTAGCTTTATCAGGTCTATTATCTTTTTTTTCTTCATCAGATCCCAATGTGCCAAAATTCGCTAAATCCATACCAGCACAAAAGTGTTTACCAGTGGAGGAAAGAATTAGAACCCTCAAAGAAGTATCTTTTTTTATTTCATCTAGTACTCTTGGCAGTTCATACCAAAAATTTAGCGTCATTTTATTAAATTCTTCACCCTTATTAAGTATTAGGTGACCAACACCATCTTTTTTACTGTAATCAAAACTTTCGTAATTCATTTAACTCTCCTGTTCTTTAGACTTTAAGTCGCTCACTAAACTATCAGCTATATCTTCTAGTTCGTCAATTAAATCATAAGAACTATGATAGGGCAGCACAACTTTTCTGCTTTTCTTACTAAGTCTTTTTAACCCCTTAGAAATTTCTTCAGCTTTTTTTACTAATTCTACTTCGTTTTTCATAGTTCTTAATATCTAGGAAATCATTGTAAATCAATTAGATAATTTTTAAAGTTACAAGATCTGATATGAAAATTTCTGAAATTGAATCCTCTCTACTTGATATTCTCAAACCAGCATCAAAGCTAGCCTTAGATTTTTTTGAAAATTATGAAACATTAAATTTATCAAAAAAGAGTGACTTATCTCCTGTAACTGAGGCTGATTTAGCAGTTAACGAAATTATTTTGAAAGAACTGAAACACTTGACGCCTGAAGTGCCTATATTATCTGAAGAATTATTTTCTAAAAAAAACTTAAAAAAGAATCAAAATTATTTTTGGCTTGTTGATCCTTTGGACGGAACAAAGGAATTCGTAAATGGTTCGGAGCATTTCTCTATAAATATTGCGTTGATTAATAAAGGAGTTCCTGTTTTAGGAGTAATTTCTGAACCCGCTCAACATAAAATTTATATAGGCTCAAAAAATAAACCTGCAAGGTTATTTAGAAACAACGTTTTTCAAAATTTAAAACCAAAATCAACAACTAATGATTGCGTGGTAAGTGCCAGTAAAAATCATTCCACTAGTCGAGACAAATCTTTTCTTAATAGTCTAAAAAAAGATTATAAGAATATTAAAATGATTGAAAAAGGAAGCTCTCTTAAATTTTGCGATCTTAGTAATGGCTCTAGTGATTTTTACCCTAGATTTGGACCCGTTTTTCAATGGGATCTTGCTGCTGGACAGGCAATAATAGAGTCTCTAGGAGGTGCAATTTTTTTTATGAAAGCTAAAGACAGTTGCTACAGTTTTGATTTTGATAAGAAAATCAATGGATTCATTGCGTTAGCTAGAAAGGAAAATATTCAAAAAATAAGCAAAATAGCTAGTTTTTTGTAAAAATTGTACCTTTTTTAGAGTTTTAGACTTTGTATATAATTTTAATTATGAGATAAAATTCATGATATGGGTAAAGAATTACAGCCAATGGACGTTTCAGCACCAGGTCAAAACTTGGAAGCGTACTTATCTTCTGTTCAGAATATAGCAATTTTAACTCCTGAAGAAGAAAAGCGCTTAGCTGAAGACCTTTATTATAGAAATGACTTAGAAGCTGCTAGACAATTGGTAATGGCTCATTTGAGGTTTGTCGTGCATATCGCAAGAGGCTATTCTGGATACGGTTTACCACAAGCTGACTTAATCCAAGAAGGTAACGTTGGCTTAATGAAAGCAGTAAGAAAGTTTAATCCTGAGGTGGGAGTCAGACTAATCTCTTTTGCAGTGCATTGGATAAAGTCAGAAATGCACGAATACATCATAAAAAACTGGAAGATTGTAAAAGTTGCAACCACTAAAGCCCAAAGAAAACTATTTTTTAATCTCAGAAGTCAAAAGAAGGAACTAAATTGGCTCTCTCAGGATGAAATTAAAACAATTTCTAATGAATTAGGAGTTGATGAAAAATCTATTAAAGAAATGGAGTCAAGATTATCTTCATCGGATATGTCGTTTGATCCTCCATCCGAAGCAAACGACGACGAAGCTTCTTTTTCACCATCTGGCTTCTTAGCTGACGAATCAAAAGATCCAGCTGAATTAATTGAAAGAGAAGATTCTGAAGAATATAGTCATGAGCTTTTGCATAAAGCTATGTCTGCACTTGATTCTAGAAGTAAAGAAATTTTGATTGATCGTTGGTTACAGGATCAAAAATTAACTCTCCACGAGTTGGCAGATAAATATGGAGTAAGTGCCGAGAGAATTAGGCAGATAGAAAAAGCTGCCATGGAAAAAGTCAAAAGCTTTATTTCCTAAATTTGAGAAATTATGAGTGAATTAAGCATTGTCTTAAATGGCGAACCTTTTGAGTTACCAAAAAAAATTTCGATTGTTGAATTGTTTGATATTTTGGAGCTTTCAAGCAAGTTTATGGCAGTTGAAGTTAATAATGAGATAATTTTTAGAGATTCTTGGGAGACATTTTTAATCAGTCAGGGCGATAAAATTGAATTAGTTAGAGCTATTGGAGGAGGTTAATTGGTTAAAGATAATTTTAAGATCGCTGGAAAAGAATATTCGTCAAGACTTTTAGTAGGAACTGGAAAATACTTAAATGAAAAAAGCGCAAGTCAAGCCATAAGAGCTTCAGGAGCAGAAATAGTTACTGTAGCAATTCGAAGAGTTGAAATAGACTCAAATTTAAGAGATGAATGCATTTTAAATTACATATCTCCAAAAGAATTTACAATTTTACCGAATACAGCAGGCTGCTTTAGCGCTGAAGAAGCAGTAAGAGTTGCAAGACTTGGAAGAGAAATCCTGTCAAATTCAAATTTAATAAAATTAGAAGTTTTATCTGATCCTAAATCATTATTGCCGCTAATGGACGAAACCCTCCTCGCTACCAAAGAATTGGTAAAAGATGGTTTTGAGGTGATGGTTTATTGTACGGATGAAATTGATTATGCCTTAAAATTAGAGGATTTAGGTTGTTGTGCGGTAATGCCGCTTGCTGCCCCAATTGGATCTGGTCTAGGAATTATTAATCCTGATGCGATAAAAGAAATCGTAGAAAAAATTTCTTGCCCAGTTTTAGTGGATGCTGGAATTGGAACTGCATCTGAAGTTTCTCTAGCAATGGAATTAGGCTGCGATGCGGTTTTATTAAATACTGCAATCGCAAGAGCAAAAGATCCTGTAATGATGGCTGAAGCAATGAGAGATGCTGCAGTGGCAGGAAGAAAAGCTTTTTTGGCTGGAAGGATTCCCAAGAATGAATTGGGTGCGCCAAGTTCTCCAGAAAAGGGAAGAGTCAATTCTTGAATCAAAGTATCAAAAGTTTCGTAAGGGCTCGCACTAGACTCTCAAAATTAAATAGATTTTTACTCAACAACTCACCTTCAGCCTCTTTTTGTAAAGTTGAACATTTCGAAAGCTTTGATTGTAATCAATCAAGCGATAAGAGAATTCTTGAAATTGGGTTTGGCGATGGCGAGAATTTAATATCAAGCGCTCAAAATAACCTTAACTTTTTCTTCTTTGGGGTAGAGGTCTACGAGATGGGAGTTGCTAATATTTTAAAAAGTATGGAAACGAATGGAATAAGTAATGTAAAAATTATTTTAGGAGATGTTAAAGAAGTTTTAGAAAAAAATTCTGTTGAAGACTATTTTGATGAAATTTTAATTTTCTTTCCTGATCCATGGCCTAAGAGAAAACATAATAAAAGAAGGCTTGTTTCAGAAGATTTTTTATTTGAGATAAAAAAAATTTTAAAGAAAGACGGCGTATTAATTATAAAAACTGATTGGAAAGAATACGCTGAAGAAATTGAACAAAATGTAAAAAAAGTTTTCGGACGTTACAAAAAGTCGTTAGATAAAAAATCAAATCTAGTTACTAAATACGAAAAAATTGCTTTGAAAGAAAATAGAAAAATCACTTCCTTTGAAACTTATTAAGCTCTGTTAGCATTTTAATTGTTGATTCTGCACGATGACTCACTTTCATTCTCTCTTCAAATGAAATTTCGGCCATGGTTATGTTTGTATTTTTAATTTTAAATAGAGGATCATATCCAAAACCTTGGGCTCCTATTTCTTTATTTCCTATAATTCCTTTAAGTTCACCGTAGGTGTAAATTTCTATTTTTTTCATAGGGTCATAAAAAATTAATACTGATACATATTTTGCCTTTCTATTGGGCTTATTTTTTAATTTTCTCAGTAACTTTTTATTATTGTCTTCGTCTTTAACATCTTCCCCAGAATACCTCGCAGAAAAAATTCCTGGCTCATTATTTAAACTTTCGACCTCTAAACCTGAATCGTCTGCTAAAACGGGAAGTCCTGAGATTTCAAAAGCTTTTTTGGCTTTCAAAAAAGCATTTTCTTCATAACTATTTCCTGTTTCGGGAATTTCGATGTCAGAAAACTCGCTGAATGGGATAATTTTAAAATTCGAATTCTTGAATAAGAAATTAAATTCTTTTATTTTTCCTTTATTACTAGATGCTAAAACTATTTTCAAAGTTTTTGCTTAAGTTTATAAAGAGCAACTTCAGTAAATAGATTTGGAAACACTTTCATTAAAACTGAAGGCTTACCGTCGCTTCGGATTAATTTTCTTTCAATGATTTGAATATTTAATTTCTTGCATAATGATTCAAAGTCTTTTAGCGAACAGAGGTGAAGGTTAGGAGTTGAGTACCATTCATGTGGCAAAGCTTTGGAAACTGGCATCTTTCCAGTTAGTGCTAATTGAAATCTACATCTCAGGTTGGCAAAATTTGGGATACTTACAATACACTCGTTACCAATCCTTACAATTTCTTTTAGTGCATTTTCGGGTTTTTTCAATGCTTGGATGGATTGACTCATAATTACTACATCAAATGAGTTATCTATGAAATTGTCTAAACCTGCATCAATGTCCTGTTCGATAACGTTTAGGCCCTTATCCATTGAGAGTTCAATCTTTTTTTCAGAAATATCTACTCCGTAGCCCGAAACATTGAGATGATCTTTTAAACTAGCAAGTAATGTTCCATCACCGCAACCTAGATCTAGAACCTCTGAGTCTTTTGGAATCCAAGATTTTAAAATATTGTTCATTTCTTTAAAAAAGTCTTAATACTTTGCACGTATCTTTTATCAGGAAATAAAAAACCGTCATGTCCTTGATAACTTTTTATTTCTGCATAACTTACAGATTTTTTAGACGAGACAAGCGCATTTACAATTTCTTTTGAACGTTCTGGAGAAAATCTCCAGTCTGAAGAGAAAGATAAAATTAGAAAATCTGAGGTAGTTTTTTCAAGCGCTTTATTTAAATCATTCTCATAATCTCGAGAGGGATCAAAATAATCAAGAGCTTTTGTCATAAGTAAATAAGTATGTGCATTAAACTTATCCGAAAATGTGTCTGCCTGATATCTCAAATAACTTTCAACTTCAAATTCAACATCAAACCCGTATTCGTAATTTTCTTTCTTTAAATCTCTACCAAATTTTTCCTTCATCATTTCTTCAGATAAATAAGTAATATGACCAAGCATTCTAGCTAATCCGAGACCTCTCTTTGGATGATAACTGCCTTGATCAAAATCTGGATCGGTAACTATTGCCTGCCTAGCAACTTCGTTAAAAGCAATATTTTGAGCGCTAAGTTTGGGTGCTGCGGCGATGACAATACTTTTTTTAATATGACCCTCAAAATCTATAGCCCACTGAAGCGCTTGCATACCTCCAAGACTGCCACCAGCTACCGCATGCCAAAAATCTAAACCTAAGTGTAAACGTAATAGATCCTGGCTTTTGACCCAGTCCTTTACAGTGACCAGCGGAAAATTTTTACCGAAGGGTTGAGAGGTTTCCGGATCGATTGAGCTTGGACCAGAAGAACCGTGACAACCTCCGAGGTTATTTAAGGAGACAATAAAATATTTATTTGTATCAAAGGCTTTATTGGGACCAATTAATTCATTCCACCATCCTGATTTGTCTTGTTCATCATGAGAATAACCCGCAGCGTGATGATTCCCACTTAACGCATGACATATCAAGACTGCATTAGATTTGTCTTTATTTAATTCTCCATAGGTTTCATAAATTATTTCAAAACCTTTTAGAATTTTTCCTGACTCAAGTTCAAAGTTTTCTTCGAATTTAAAGAATTTTGGTTCTATTATTCCTAGACTTTCACTTTTCATTAAAACAAACCTGGTAGTTCTAGATAGAATCTAAAGTTATGGATCATGCGATCGACTTGAATCAAAATAAAAAAGACAATGATTGGAGAAAAATCTATCCCACCCATTGCTGTAAATCTCTGAAAGGGTCTTAAAAGAGGTTGAGTGATGCCATGGCAAATGATTAAAAAAGCATTATTACTTGAAGGAGCAATCCAACTTCCTATAATTGAAATAAATAGTGAATACCTTAATACTAAAGAAATAGTTAAAAAGACACTTAAAACAGACCAGGATATTGACTCGATTGAATTAGTTTCTAGAGATTGGCTTTCTACGTAAAGATAAAAAGACAAACCTTTAAAAATAATAGACAAGGCCAAACTTGCAAGATCTATCTTAAAAATAACTGGCAAAATTAACCTAAATGGTTTCGTAAAGGGCTCTAAAATTGAAAATGAGTATTTTACTATTGGATTCAAGAAGCTTAATTCAAAGAACCTAAATAAAACGTAAATAAGAAAAAGTATTG
>CABZRA010000006.1 GCA_902527995.1 uncultured SAR86 cluster bacterium | reverse complement strand
GAAGAATCAGTTTGAATATTAAAGTTTCTTGCTTTACCTCGTATAATGTTTGGAGCAAAAAAAGCAGATTCTATAAAAACCGAATCAGTAGTTGCAGATACCGAAGATTTAATACCCCCCATTATGCCAGCGAAAGCTAAAGGCTCTTTCTCATCTGATATAACAAGGCATTTGTCATTTAAAACTTTAGAAGATTCATCTAAAAGATGAATTTTTTCTTTTGATTTAGCGAATCTTACATTTATCTGCTTTCCAATTTTATTTAAATCAAAGGCGTGCATTGGTTGTCCTAAATCCAACATTACATAATTCAAAATATCCACAACTGGATTTATAGAGTTAATTCCACCCGCCTCAAGTCTTTCTTTAATAAAACTAGGTAACTTTTTTGTATTGTCTAAATTGTATATTTCAATAAAACAGTATCTTGGACAGGCAGCTTTTGCGGAGATTTTAACTTTTGAGTTTGGTGAAAGTTTAGAAGCTATTAAGCCATTGCTTTCCTTTTTAATTTTTTTGTTACTTACAGCTGCCAGCTCTCTCGCAATGCCAAGAACACTAAAACAATCTCCTCTATTTGGCGTCAAGTCTAGATCAAATAAAACATCAGACTTATTTTTAAGTTTTTCTATTGAATCAACCTCTAATCCAAGTCTTGTCAATTCAGACTCAAGTTTTGAAGTATCAATTTTCATTGGTACTTTTTCTAAAAGGTGAGACTTAAGGAATTTCATTTATTTTCCTGAAATTGCTTTCAAATCATTTTCAAACAAAACACGCATGTCATTAATTGAAAAATCTAACTTTGCCATTCTTTCGATTCCTAAACCGAAAGCGAAACCTGAATACTTTTTAGAATCGATACCTGACATCTCCAGAACATTAGGATGCACCATGCCACAACCCATAATTTCAAGCCAACCTTTCTTATCCATAATATCTACCTCAGCGGATGGTTCAGTGAAGGGAAAGTAAGAAGGTCTAAATCTTACTTGGAGATTTTTATCAAAAAAGTAATTTAGAAAATCTATTAATTCTTTTTTTAAATTACCAAAATTTACACTTTCATCAATTAACAATCCTTCCACTTGATGAAACATAGGGGTATGAGTCGGGTCTGAGTCACTCCTATAAACTTTTCCTGGACAAAGTATTTTCAGAGGAACTTTATGTTTTTCTATTGCATGGATTTGTACTGGGGATGTATGGGTTCTTAATAATTTCCCTGAATCAAGATAAAAAGTATCATGCATATCTCTTGCTGGATGATCTTGAGGAATATTTAAAGCGTCAAAGTTGTAATATTCACTTTCTATTTCAGGCCCATCTTCAATTAAGTAGCCTTTAGCAGAAAAGTAAGAACAGATTTTTTCTATTGTGCGTGTGATTGGATGCAATCCGCCGATATAATCAGAATCAACTGGTAGAGAGACGTCGATCTGTTCTTTAGAAATAGCCGTTTCAAGTTCTTTTTTCTCAATTTTTTGACTTGCTGATTTATTTAGTACTTCAAAAAGAAGTTTTAACTCATTGATTTTTTTTCCAGCCTTGGGTCTTTGCTTTATATCTAATTTACCAAGTTGCTTAGATAAATTGGTGATTTTTCCCTTTTTTCCAAAATACTTAACTTTTAATTTTTGAAGATCTTCAGAAGACGAAGATGAGATAAAATCTTTTTTTAAACCTGCTTTAAGTTTTGCTAAGTCCATACAGCATATTATGCTGCATTTTGTTTAGCAATTTCGACTAAATCTGCAAAAGATTCTGAATCCTCCGCAGCAATATTTGCTAAAACTCTTCGGTCAAGGCTAATGTTAGCTCTTTTTAAACTGTTCATAAAAACGCTATATGACATGCCATGTTCTCTAACTGCAGCATTGATTCTAACAATCCATAAAGAACGAAAAGTTCTTTTTTTAACTTTTCGATCTCGGTAAGCATATTGTCCAGCTCTTGTAACCGCCTGTTTGGCAACTTTAAAAGTTCTACTTCTAGCTCCACGATAGCCTTTAGCAAGTTTTAAGACTTTTTTATGCTTCCTTCTTGCCTCAACACCTCTTTTTACTCTGGCCATTAAGATTTCTCCTTAAACATTCTTTTTACTAATTTCTCATCACCGGCTGCTAAGGATACAGTTCCTCGTAATTGCCTTTTTGATTTAGTGGTCATCTTGGTCAAAATATGACTCTTATTAGCATGCTTCCTTTTGATGCCGCTACCAGTTTTTTTAAATCTTTTGGCCGCGCCACTGTGAACTTTAATTTTTGGCATATCTATTTTTTATTTGGACTGAGAAGCATAACAAATTGTCTTCCTTCGGCAATGGGCTCTTGCTCAACACTAGCAATGTCAGCAAGATCTGATTCAACTCGTTTCAAAAGCCTAAGACCGATATCTTTGTGAGCTAATTCTCTTCCTCTGAATCTCATCGTTATTTTGGTTTTGTCGCCTTCATTTAAAAACTTCACAATGTTTCTCATTTTTATTTGGTAATCATTCTCATCAGTACCAGGTCTAAATTTGATTTCTTTAAGTTGTGTTTTTTTAGTTTTTTTCTTGGAAGCGGCTTTTTGTTTTTTTTGGTCAAACAAATGTTTTCCGTAGTTCATTAACTTACAGACTGGTGTGTCTGTATCGCTATTCATTTGAACTAAATCAAGATCTTGGTCTTTAGCTTTCGCTAAAGCTTCATCTAAGTTCAGAATTCCTAATTGTTCTCCAGTTTGAGATATTAGTCTTACTTTTGCAGCTTTAATAAATTGGTTTATGGGCTGTTTATTTTTTTTTACAAATGCCCTTCTTGCCTGAGCCATAAACTAGACTGAAACTTTAAAAAATTTAACCAATCAAACCTCCTTTGATTTAACTTTTTCTGAAAGCATGTTTGAAAATTCATCCAATTTCATGCTTCCTAAATCCTCACCTTTTCTTGCTCTTACAGACAAAGTATTCGATTTTTCTTCTTTATCCCCAATTACTAGTTGGTAAGGCACTCTTTGCATAGAGTGATCGCGGATTTTATAAGTGATTTTCTCATTCCTCAAGTCTAATTTGACTCTAAAACCCTTCGATTCTAGATTTTTTGCAAATTCCGTAGCTTTTTCCTCATGTTTTTGCGAAATATTCATCACAACTGCTTGAATTGGGGCAAGCCAGACAGGAAAATTTCCATCAAATTCTTCTATTAAAATTCCAATAAATCTTTCTACTGAGCCAAGTATGGCTCGATGCATCATTACAGGCTGATGTCTTTCACCGTCCTCTCCAACAAATTGGGCGTCTAATCTCTCAGGCAAGTTAAAATCTAACTGCAAAGTACCGCATTGCCATTCTCTATCGATAGCATCCGTTAAAATAAAGTCCAATTTCGGTCCATAGAATGCTCCGTCTCCCTCTGAGACTCCAAATTCCAAATCAAGTTTAGTTATTGCTTTTTCAAGAGCACTTTCTGCTTTATCCCAAACTTTATCTGAACCCACTCGGACGTCAGGTCGAGTGGATAAATTGATTTTAAAATTTTTAAATCCCAACTCGTTATAAACCTCTGAAAGAATTTCTATAAAGTTTTGTGTTTCAGATTCAATTTGATCTTCAGTGCAAAAAATATGTCCATCGTCTTGAGTCAACTGTCTAACCCTCATCAAACCGTGCAAAGTTCCAGAAGCCTCGTAACGATGACAACAACCAAATTCAGCCAGTCTTACCGGAAGATCTCTATAGGACTTAATTCCTTGATTGTATATTTGCACGTGTGCTGGGCAACTCATCGGTTTCAGAGCATTTACTCTCTTCTCATTTGCGTGTTCTTCATCAATCTCGGTTATGTACATATTTTCTCGATACTTTTCCCAATGTCCTGATTTTTCCCACAACTTTCTATCTAATACTTGAGGTGTTTTAATTTCTTCATACCCAGCCTTCAATTGCTTTTCTCTAATAAAGTCTTCTAGTAGTCTAAATATAGTCCAACCTTTCGGATGCCAAAATACCATACCCGGAGCCTCTTCTTGAAAATGAAAAAGATCAAATTTTTGCCCCAGCTTTCTGTGATCTCTTTTTGAAGCTTCCTCTAAATTATTTAAATGTTTTTTTAAATCTTTTTCTGAATTCCAAAGAGTTCCATAAACTCTTTGTAGCATTTTATTTTTTGAATCGCCGCGCCAATAAGCTCCTGCAGTATGCGACAATTTGAATGCTTTCAAATGCTTCATCGAATTGACATGAGGACCTCTACACATATCTATGTATTCTTCGTGGTTGTACAACCCAACATACTCATGGTCGCTAATGTCATCTAAAATTTCTAGCTTGTAGGGTTCCTTTCTTTTCTTAAAAACCTCTACAGCTTCTTTTTTTGACACGATTTTTTTTATAACTTCATACTCCGAGGAAGCCAATTTCTTCATTCTTTGTTCAATCTTTTCCAGGTCTTCCATTGACAAGGATTCATCAAGATCAATATCGTAATAAAAGCCATTTTTTATAACAGGACCTATTGCCATTTTTGCATTGGGATAAATCTGTTTTAAAGCATGGCCAAATAAATGAGCGCAACTGTGTCTAATTATTTCCAAGCCTTCTTGATCTTGAGCACGAATGATTTCTAGAAAGGAGTTTTCCTCTATCAAATCACTTGCATCTCTGAGCTCACCGTTCACTCGGCCAGCAACTGTAGCTTTTGCTAAACCAGATCCAATAGATTTAGCAACTTCCAATACAGAAACAGGGTTATCAAATTTTTTTACGGAATTGTCAGGAAGAGTAATTTCAATCATTTTTTGACCTATACGAACGGTCCAAGATCATATTATAACCTAAGATTTCAAGGAGATAAAAAACAACTTTCCCATTTATTTTTATCTTTTTTTGTAAATTTTTCTCTTAAGTGCGTTCTAAAATCTCCTTCCTTCCAGATTTCTATAGATGAAGGACTTATCAAATAAAGACCGCAATGCTCAGGTCTAACAGGATGTTCCTCTGTTTCTTCAAATTTTTTTGTTAAATTTTGAATCTCTTCATTTAATTTTTCGTAAGATTCTATTGTTTCACTTTGTTTGGAGACAATTGCAGCCACTCTTGATTGCAAAGGTCTTGAATTAAAGTATTCATCAGACTCTTCTGACGATAGTTTTTCAATAAAGCCCTCCACTCTTATCTGTTCTTTAAGCTCTCTCCACCAAAAATTTAGAGCGACTAAATTATTTAATTCTATTTCTTGACCTTTTTGACTATTAAAATTTGAATAAAAAACAAAGCCTCTGTCATCAATTTTTTTTAATAACACCATTCTTGAAGAAGGCTGGCCTTCAGAACTCACAGTTGCAATGTTCATCGCATTCCAATCAACTAAATTTCTGGTCATAGCTTTATTTAGAATTTCAGCAACTCTTAAAAGCGGCTCAACAGTTATGTCGGTATGAATAAGCAATTTATTTTCTTAAAACCCAATAATCCATAGATAAATACTTTCCAGGACCAAAAATTAAAATTAAAACCAACATTATTATGTAAGTTACTGTCATCTCTACACCTCCAGAATCAATACTCCAGCCATTTGGCAAGTGGTAGTAAAAAGCAACTAACATAGTAATAATTAAAGGTATTGCAGCCCACCTAGAAAAAAGCCCAACTAAAAGTAACACTGCGCCTCCTGCTTCAGCAAGCACAGCAAGCCATCCAAAAAAATGAGGTAAAAATAAATTTAGATTATCGCTACCGCCTGGACCAAGAAACCCTGCAAATCTATCTATATTAGGAACGCCGTTGTCCCAGACTATTTTTCTTACTCCAGCAGTCCAAAAAATATAAGCCAAGTAGATTCTTAAGGTAAATAAAATAAGAAAATCAAGCCCGTTGAGTTGCATTAACTTCTGATTAAAAGAGGAAAAAAAATTCATAATTCAAATTATCATTTTTTGTGGATTTTTTCCAATTCTTCGTAGGCTTCTTGAATCTCGATAAACTTTTCTTTAGCTTTTTCTATGAGCTCTTCGGGCAAGCCTTTGGAAATTAATTTGTCTGGGTGAAATTCTCTTCGTTTTTTTAAGTATATTTTTCTAATCTCTTCAAATTTCATTTCTTTAGTAGCCCCAAGGACTTGATAAAAATTTCTCGTTTTGAGCCCATACTTTTGAAATAACTGGTCGTAGATAGCATCGGAAAACCCAAAAATTCTAGGGACTCTTTTCAATAATTTTTCTTCGTTTGGATGTAAGACTCCATCGGCCATTGCTAACTCAAATAACAGCTCATAAAAAATAACTAAGGAATTTGGACTGCTCTTTAATAAGTTAGCTAATTGTTTTGCATAAGCATCAAAACTGACTTTATCGTCTTTAGCTTTCTGAAAAATATTAATCGCAAAGTCTCTCTGTTCGCCATCTAAATTAAATTTATGAGAAATAAAATCTTCAATTTTTTTTATTTCATCGGAAGTTACCTGGCCATCCGCTTTTGCGATTTTTGCTAGGCAAGCAAAAAGGGCCGCAAAAAAGGCCAATTGATGGTCAAAGTTATTTGGATTTTTTCTTCGAACTGAATTTCCAGACATTCTAGATCCTATGACACTGCCTATTAATGCGCCTAGAGGTCCTAAAAAAGTAAATCCAATCATGCCTCCTACTAATCCGCCAATTAAACTCATATTTTTATTAAATTTTTTATGTTGCTGTGTTTTAATTATCTTACATAATTGAGTTTATTGGGAGAATTATGAGCAAACCGCTGCCGGTAGTTGACTACCTAAAAATTCCTGAAAAAGGAGAACCTTACCTTGAAGGTTACCGCTGTAAAAAATGCAATGCTACTTACTTAGGAGAGAGAAACGTATGTTCTAAGTGTTTTGCTAGAGACGAAATGGAAGTGATTCGGCTTTCAGATAAAGGCACCTTGCATAGCTTTGCTATAGTGTATAGATCTTTTCCTGGCATAGATGTTCCTTATGTATCAGCAATTGTTGACTTGGAAGGTGGCGGCACAATAAAAGGAAATCTTATCAACATTGAGCCAGATCCTGATAAAATTGAATTCAGCATGCCAGTAAAAGTTATTTTTGGTGACGCGCTAGGCAGAAAAGATAAAGAAGGTAATTCTTATTTAAGTTATTTTTTTGAACCAATTTGATGAGGTAAAAATATGAGCAATGTATATGTAATGGGAGTAGATATGATTAAATTTGGAAGGTTTCCTGACCGAAGCGTTCCTAACATAGGTGCGGAAGCAGCTTTGATGGCACTTGACGATGCTGGTCTTGGTATTCAAGACATGCAAGCACTTTATTGCGGAAATTTAGGACAAGCGAGTGGTATGGTTGGTCAAAGAATTCTTCAAGAAATTGGACAGACCGGAATGCCAGTTGTTAACGTCGCTAACGCTTGCGCTACTGGTGCTACTGCCTTTAGAGAAGCTTGGATGTCGATAAAAGCTGGCATGTATGATGTCGTCTTAGCTGTTGGGGTAGAACAAATGGGTAAAGGGTTGCTTGGTGGAGCTGGAACAGGTGATGGAATTCCCAAGGAGGGTCTCTTAGGTTCTGGCACAATGCCATGCGTTTTTGCTGAAGCAGGAATGGAACATGCCAAAGAATATGGGACTACTTTCGAGCAGTTTGCAAAAATTTCAGTAAAAAATCATCATCATTCGACTATGAATCCAAAAGCGATGTACCAAATTGAGACTCCTTTAGATGACGTCATGAATGCAGAAATGATTTCTTACCCGAACACTAAACTAATGTGCTCAGTTAACGTTGATGGCTCTGCAGCTGCTGTATTGGTCTCAGAAAAGAAAGCAAAAGAGCTTGGAATGGCTAGAGCAGTTAAAGTGAGAGCTTCTGCTATGGCCAGTGACCCTTACACTGATAGAGATTTAGTCATGCCAGACGTCAATGCTTGCACTAGGTTGGCTGCTAAAGATGCATACGAACAAGCCGGCATAGGCCCGGAAGATGTAAACCTTGTGGAGCTACACGATTGTTTTGCAACAGCTGAGATGTTGCATTATGAAAACCTAGGTCTTTGTAAAGATGGTGAAGCTGGCAAAATGATTGATGAAGGTCATGTGGAGCTAGGTGGGAAAGTACCAGTAAACGTTTCTGGAGGATTACTCTCTAAAGGCCATCCGTTAGGAGCTACTGGAATTGCAAACATATACGAAATCTGTACTCATTTAAGAGGAGAAGCTGGTAAAAGACAAGTTGAAGGTGCGAAGATAGGAATGACTCATGTCATTGGTCTTGGCACTGCTTGTGGCATTCATATCCTTGAAAAAACCTCTTAATTGATCATTGGAATTGTTGGAGATACTCACAACAACTTAAAAAATATCTCTAAAATATGCGAAATTTTTAATGCGGAAGAAGTAGATTTAGTTATACATACCGGTGATGTAACTCTCCCAAAATCTTTAAAAGCTTTTGAAAAGCTAAATTGTAAGTTGTTAGGAGTTTTTGGAAATAACGACATTGATGAAAAAAATGATCTATTGGAAACTTCGAACCAATTCAAATGCAATCTGCATGACGAACCTTTTTCCTTTAAATTGAGTAACAAAAAAATTACAATTGTGCATCACCCAGAATTAATAAATGAGAGTTTAATTGATCAATCCGATTTTATATTCCATGGTCACACTCATCGATATAGAAATGAAGTAATCAATGAAACAATAATTTTTAATCCCGGAGAATGTGCAGGATTTTTAAAAGGGAAAAATCAAATAGGTATTTTAGATATTGAAAACCCTCCGCCCAAGGTGATAAATTTTTGATGAATAAAGTAAATTTTTTAAACATAGAGCTTGAATACAATGAGAAAGTTTTTAGGCCAACTTTATTAAGTGAAAAATGTGCATTAAATACAAACTTTAAAAATAAAAATATTCTGGATTTAGGATGTGGAATTGGTCCGTTAGCTATTTATTTTGCTAAAAACGGAGCAACAAGCGTTGATGCCATAGATATTTATGACGAACATTTAAAGTTTGCAAAAAAAAATTCTGATCTAAATAATGCGAGTATTAATGTTTTTGAATCTAATTTATTTGAAAATGTTTCAAAAAAATATGATTTGATATGTTGTGATGTGTCTGGGGTGAAAGAAGAAGTAGCCCGACTAACCGGTTGGTTTCCAGAGGAAGTTCCTAAGGCTGACGATTCTGGAGCAAATTTGATATTAAATGTAATAGCTAATTCTAAGGAATTTTTAAAAGAGAATGGCGAATTAGTCATTTGTACTACATCTTTTTCAGATGAAAAATCAATCTTTACAGCTTTCGAACAGTTTTTTCCTGATTCTTATCAAAAAATATATTCAGAAAAGGTTCCTTTCTCTAAAAGGCTAAATCAAAATATTGATATCTTGGATAGAGGGTCTTTTTGTAAAAAAGATGGAATTAATTACTGGAAGTTTTCAATCTTTTCTCTTTCCAATACTTAGTTTCTTTTTTAAAAAAATAAATATCAGTCCAAAAAATAATCCTACAAATAAAGATATTAAAAAGGGCCTAAATAATCTTAAATATCCATTGCTTTCAATAATTGTATTCTCCAAAAAAAGTATTGAAGCAATGGGAGCCAATTCTTGACTACCTGGATAGATAAACCAAACACCTGATAATAATCCATACAGTATGATGGAGGATATAAATCCTAACGTTCGATAAGAAAAAAGCTTATAAAAAGCAAAAGATATCAAAAAAGAAAGAGCAAAATAAAGAATCCAAAAAAAATACATTACTCAAAACTCTCTATTAGATTATTTGCTAATTTTTCGTTCTTCAAAATATCATAAATGGTATCTTTTTGAGTATTTTCATCAAAAGCCTTTAGAATTTTTTTAAAATGTTTATCTTTGAATATATAAGACGGAGGAACATTTCTTTCCATGGCCATATTTTCTCGCCACATGAATAAATCTTTTTCAATTTTATTATGAAATTTTAATTTTTTTAATCTTGGAATATATAATTTTAGCGATCCTAAACTAACTTCTTTTTGTGATAAGTCTTTGACGGTGTAATAAGCGTTCTTTTTTTTGAGGATCTTTTTTTGTTTATCGTAAATTCTAATAAGAAACCTGACATCGTTAGCTGCGTAATTTATTTGGCTTTTTGTAAATGGTCTTTTAAGCCAATTTGAGTTTGTTTCAGATTTATCCAAAAAAATATTTAAGTATGATTTTACAATTGAGGCATAATTTTTTATGTCTCCGCCAAGAATTATTTTCTCTGCAATCTGAATGTCAAAAACATTTTTAACTTTAATGTTTAGATTTGTACATAAGACTGTAGAGTCGCTTCTCGAGGAATGAAAGACAATTAGTCGATTTTGGTCTTCTAAGATATTTTTTAAGTTTTTTAGTTTTTTTGGATTTTTAAACTGTAAACAATCAATTAAAAAAATTTTATCTTTAGCGGAAATTTGAAGAAGAGATAGAATAGGAAAATAAGTAGTACGCCAATCAAATTCAGTATCGATCCCCAGTATCTCTTCATTTTTTAAAGAAAAAATTAAAAAATTAAAATCTTCCTCTGAATCTATTAGATAAATTGGTTTTTTATTTATTAAATAAAACCCAAATTTTTTTAAAAAACCTATCAAAACTAATTAATTTTCAAGTGATTTTTTATCTTGGATTTCATTATAGAATCTCTCATCGCAAATTCTATGTTAGCTAAAATATAGTCAGCATTGTCTCCACAATCAAATATATTACCCTCCAAAGCAAAAGCACTAACTTTCTTTTCGTCTTTTATGTAATGCTCTATGGCATCGGTTAATTGAATTTCATTGGTTTTATCTGGCTTCACTTTTGAAAGATATTTAAAAAAATCATTATTAAATATATATCTTCCTACAGCATATAAATTTGATGGAGCTCTTTTAATCGAAGGCTTTTCAATCATTCTTTCAATTAATCCAAGTCCAGGCAATTTAGAATTCTTTTTGATTTGAGCAATTCCATATTTTGAAATATCTGCTTTTTTCGCCTTGCCAAGAAGAACAGAAGAAATCTCTTCCTTTTCAAAGTTTAATCTCATTTCTTTAAGTGAATCTCCAGCATTTCCTTTATCTTTGCTAATGAGCATGTCTGGCAGTATGACGGCAAAGGGTTCTTTTCCTATTAATTGCTTAGCACAA
The DNA here is from genome assembly GCA_902527995.1 of uncultured SAR86 cluster bacterium. GTDB lineage: Bacteria > Pseudomonadota > Gammaproteobacteria > Magnimaribacterales > AG-339-G14 > AG-339-G14. Next base: position 28,179 of record CABZRA010000006.1, on the reverse strand, counting down.
AGAATTGCATGTCCCAAGCCCTTAGCTTCGCCTTGTCTAATACTTTGCATAGAGACATTTAATTTTGATAAAGCTTGTATTTCTTTTAACGTTCCTCTTTTTACTCTTTTTTCGAGAGTTGCTTCTAGTTCAAAGCTTTTATCAAAGTGATTTTCTATAGAAGATTTGCTTGAATGTGTCACTAAAATAATCTCTTTAAATCCTGCATAAATTGCTTCTTCAACTATATATTGAATAATTGGTTTATTTAGCACAGGCAGCATTTCTTTTGGAATTGCCTTTGTTGCGGGAAGCATCCTTGTGCCTAAACCAGCTACAGGAACTATTACTTTATTAATTTTTTTCATTAAATATATAAGTGAGTTATTTTTTAAAGATAATCAAAAGGAAAGTACTTATAAATTATAAGTCGATCTTACTAGTTTTCTTTATCGATTATAAGTTTATTTATCAGGTGTCAGAAAGAGCTAGATACAGCCGCTCAGCGGCCGTTCATTTAGAGTAGGTACAACACTTGATCTATTAGAACAAAGTGAGCCGCTAGAAAGGATAATGCTCAGAGGGGTTTGACAGAAGGATTCCACTGCAATGTCATATCTTATAAATTAGATCATGTTAATGGGAAAAGAACAGCCACAACAATTATTCACTAAAATTCAGCACTTGCTTCAACTCGGTCGGGGGCTCGGGTAAATCCTTAAAAACTCTCCACGCTATCTTTGTACTTGGAACAAGAACCGTCCAAGCTGTGACAAAAATCGCCACAAAATAAATATACAGGCACTTATTCGAGATAAACCACTCCTCAAGCGCCCCCTTATAGGACGCAATAACATTCGCATAGAAGTCAATGGAAGCGGTTGCACCATGCATTATCTCTTCCTCACCACGAAATATAATTGAACCTACCCCTGAGAGGCCTGGTCTAACTTGCGTTATAAGACGCTGAGTGCTCTCCGAATAAGCTCTAAACGTTTGAGTAGTAAGCGGCCTTGGGCCGATAACGCTCATATCGCCAAAAAATATATTAAAAAGCTGAGGGAGCTCATTCATTTTTGTTTTACGCAAAAATGCGCCTACCGGAAGTACTCTAGGATCACCTCTCATGGTCACCGTACCAGTACCAATGTTTGGGCTATTTTTTAGCATAGTCGCAAACTTAAACAACTTAAAGGTTTCACCGCTTTTACCGATACGTTCCTGTAAAAATAACACCTCACCTTCGCCGGTGAGTCTTAATGTTACTGCTATAGACACTAACAATGGAGAAAGTAACAATAAAGCTATCGAGGAAAATAAAATATCAAAAAAACGATCCATTATTACATCCTCTGATCTAGATATTTACCGGTCTCTTTATGAGCAAACTCAGGTAAGAGGCCAAAATACAATTTAACAATATCATCTTTGGCCCAAGTACCTTTTTCCCTTAGAGTTTCAATTCCGTGAATAAAATCGTCTAACTTAGCTTCATCGAAATCAGGCTGATTTTTGATAACCCCAACCGTCTCAAAACGCTCCATATCTATATCTTCGTTATCAGTAAAAAACTCTTCGAAGTCTTTTTCACCTGTTGTATCACTCTTGAAGAAATAACAAGGCCATTGTTTTTTGGCGATCAAATCTTCAGCTCTGTCTCGGGCTTCATCCTCGGACTCGCACGCATAAGGCTCATAACCTCTTTCTCTTAGATAGCTAACAGCAATTTCAGAGAAAGTAACCAGATTTAACTTCTCACTTAGCTTAGGAAAGAAAATATCTCTATTGTTGCCAAGTAGTCCAGAGAGCAAACACAATTCTCCAGATTCTTGAGGCGTTACAAAATAGCGACGAACATCATTTGGGGCAGAGAATGGTTGTTTTTTTGTAAACCTTTGATTAAAACCATGGAGAAGCGAACCATCAGAAAAAGCAACATTTGCAAAACGAGCCATAGATATTTTTTGGGTCAAGCTCTCACGCATTAAGAACATCTCCATAATTCTCTTACTGGCACCCATCATATTAACTGGATTTGCTGCTTTATCCGTCGACACACAAAAATACTTTTTGGCACCTACGTCCTTTGCCATCCTCAGTGTCTTTAGTGTATTGAATACATTAACCATAATCATGCGCATAAGCGTATATGCATCCTTTTCACTTCTTACATGTTTTAAAGCTGACAAGTTGAACACGTAGTCATAAGAGCCCTCATTTTTGATAAGAGCCTCAAATTCAACGGATGCACAATCTACTGCAAAAGTCTTAAAATCACCAGCTCTATAACCAACAGTACTTCGAAGATCACGGACGAGCTCGACCATATTATTTTCAGAGATATCTGTGACATGAAGTACTTGCGGATCACGCTTAAATATTTCTCGAGTTACGGCTTGACCTATAGTTCCAGCTCCTCCAATAATCAAAAATCTTGATTCAGATACAGTCTTTTCTAGAGTCTTTGAAAGACGCTCCAAATCCATAGAAAATAACTCTTTATTTCTACCAATAATCTTTAATGTATTCAAACCTTATAATCTATTCAGTTTAGTAATTTGTATAAATATTAGAAAAAGTAAATACTCTTAATATATAGTAAATACCTTTAATATTTGAGAAATTTTATTTCTATTCTAACTCTCTCACTCCTATTTCATAAATATTATTTAAGGCAAGCTTTTTTATCATAAGCGCAATAGTCCTAAAAAAGAGGAGTTTTTTTGGTAAGAGAAAAAAAACAATACTAAAGAGCGCCTGCGGCAAAAAAATAGCACTCCCTGAGAACCATGCTAATAAATCTTTTTGACTTGCAGGCTCAATATCACCCACGTGAGCTATTCTTTGGCCAGAACCATATCTTATTGATCTTTGAACAGCAAATAGTACTTTTTCTATATTGCATATACTGTAAAAAGGAGTAGGCCAGATAGCTATTTTGAGATTAGTATTGGGAAAGTAAACTCGTTTTTTAATGTCTTCAAGATTTTCACTATCATAAACTGGCATCAGGCGGAGTATATCTAGATTTTTACATTTAGAGATAAATAAACTCTCGTCAAACAGTTTTCCCTTTCCATAGTTATCTGCTGATTTAGGTGAAAAAATTATTGGAATCTGAGACTTTGAATGAGTCTCACCATAAACAGAAATCGAACTAATAAATATCCAATGAATTTTATTATTTTCGAAGGCTTTCAAAAGGTTTTTAGTAATTAATGTATTGAAATCAGCTACTGAATGATTTTTAGGGGCCTTTTCACCGTGAGCAATAGCTGCACAATGAATAATTATATCTACGTGTGGTAGTGCATCTGCAAACTCCTCAACTATTTTTTTATTAGCAAGATCTATACCAAAATGATTATTGTTTAACTCGACACTTCGTGAAACGGACGTTACTTTGTAGCCAGAATTTAATAATTTACTTCTTAGGTAATTTCCAATGTAACCCGTCCCACCTGTGATTAGTATATGTTTCTTCAGCCCTAATTTAGCCATGCGAAGCTCGACTTATATCTTTCTGAATTTCACTAAAAGTAGTAAAGGTATAACCATTATCGTCTAATAACTTTATAAGTCTGATGATTTTTTCTTTGACCTTATCTCGGCCATAAGTATATCTAAATTTGGTCAAAGTAGATGTGGAGGGTGGCATCGGTGGTATCTCTAATTTGGAGAGTTCAAATGGATGAATATATAGTACATATATATTGTTTGTTTTGAGGTATTGACTTACTAGCTTTTTCATCAAAAACCATGGAAAGATCCGAAGATAACCACCTCCAGAAATGGGGATATTCTTTCGCAAAACCGAAAGGGTTGTTAATTCAAACTCTAAAAAATCATCATTTCTATAGACAGCTTCGGAATGTTTTTCATATCCATGCATATCAATAGAGCCGTAAAGAGGATGATTTCCAAACTCAATGCGACTTGAATCATAGGCGAAACCAGAATCTCTCACAATATCGAGTCGTTCTCGGTCAAGACTAAAGCAAGGAGCTCTATATCCAAAACTACGCTCACCATTAATTTTTTTCATAATATCTCGACATCGATTCAGCTCGATACGAAATTCATCAATCCCTAAAGTCATCGGCCTTATATGACTCCAACCATGAGATCCTACATCATGCCCAGACTTAACAAGATCTTTGAAAAAATTGATCCTGCTATCAGCAATTTCTCCCAAAACAAAAAAACTAGACGGAATAGATAATGACTCAAGGAGCTCAATATAAACATCAAGCCCATCAAGAAGAGAATTATTGGTATCACATTCATTTCTATTAAAATAGTCAAGGTGATACCAGTCTTCTACGTCTATTGATAGCACTGCTTTTTTCATATAAGTTTTCCCCCATTACGACGAAATTCTTTAATCTCTTCAACAGTTGGCCAAGTGTAGTAATCGTTGGTATCTTTTTTACTGGACGTAGTTTTAGTATTTCCAGCTAATATATTCTCTATCACAGATACCATAAGGTGGCCACCTGCTAGTTTGGTATCTCTAATCACATTAAACATGGAAGGGTTTGATGGTCTTGGAATTTTGACCTGCCCTAAGATTTCACCATTATCGATCTTGTCATCCATTTTGTGAACCGTCGCGCCAAGTGTGTTTTCTTTTTTATATAAAGTCCAGAAGCTAGGTAGCAGACCAGCATACTTAGGAAGTAGCGAGCAATGGAGATTTATACAACCAAACTTTGGAATATTAAGTAGTTCACTTTTGAAAACACATGGGGCAGAAAAGGAAATAACTAAGTCAACTTTTTGATTTACTAGCCAATCAATATTAGAACTATCATTAGGATCTTCGATAGTTTTATAAATTGAATTGCATACAACGGAAGCAGACTTAAGACTTTTTAGCAGCCCTAATTTAAAACAAAACAATTTGTCTATAGCATTTAAAATTTGATTAAAAAATAATGCCAAGGCCATCTTTCCCACTTGAATCAGTCCAAAACCTTTCATAAAAAATGTTTTCTTATTTCTTATAGAGCCAGCAGCATCTATTTTCACAACAGCAATTAAATCTACAAGTTCCATTTGGTCAATAAGCTTTATATTCTTTGGAATAGCAAAGCCATCCTCTTGAGTTAGAACTGCCAGCCTTATCCTATTGGACACGATACTTTATCTTCTTTTTTTGCCAAAATTTTGAATTAAAATATATCATCATCTGTTCATCATATAAAATCTTAAAATTTATAGAAATTTCATGCACACCCTTTACTATAGTTATTAGATTTGTAAGTTAAAAAAAGATAGCTAAGCTTGTATAGTGCCTGATTGCATCTAATGTGAAATATTTGAACGCCTTAAAACTTTTATAATTGAAGAAATAATTATACTCACATCATATCTAAGACTTTGTTTACAACAATATAACCTATCATAACTTAGCTTATCATTTAGACTAAGAGTATCGCGTCCTTTAATTTGAGCTAACCCAGTAATGCCTGGCTTATGAAGTGAAATTCCCAAATCAAGTCTAGATTTATTGAGATCATGCTGGCTTTGCAACGCAGGTCTGGGGCCCACTAAAGACATTTGACCAATTATTACGTTAAAAATTTGTGGAAGCTCATCCAAACTTGTCATTCTGAGAAAACGTCCAAGCTTCGTTATGTAAGTTGATTGGTTGTCCATCATATCAGTTTCAATAACAGGGGCACCAACAACCATAGTTCTAAATTTATATATCGTAAATAGTTTTTGGTTAACGCCAACTCTTTGACTTTTAAAGATAATAGGTCTTCCCTCAAATAACATTAAGAAAAAAGCAACCAGAGTTAATACTGAAAAGATAAAAGGTGAAAATATTAGTATGATAAAAATGTCAAAGAAATACTTCCTCAAACACCAATTCATCTTAAACCGCAAACCTCAAAAAGAGTATCCATAACTTTTTCTGAAAGAAAATGTTCCTCAGCATAACGTTTTGCGGAATTACCTAATTCACTGAGTTCAATCTGGCTTGAATTACAAACTTGTTCAATTACATTGGCAAGTTCAATGTGATCTCCAGCAGCACATACAAAGGCAGAATTTGAACTTCGCAAAACAGAAGCTCCTTCCCCGTCAAGAAAACCTATTATGGGACGCCCTGCATATAAATAATTTTGAGTTTTTCCTGGAAGTGTAATCTCGAAAAGAGGGTCTTTAGCAAGAGGAAGCAGAAGTGCATCTGAAAAATGATAAAAAGATGGCATGTATTCAACAGGGAATCTACCAAGTAGCTTAACTTGATTTTCCAAGCCATAATCTTGGACTAATCGTTTTACACGGCCCTCTTCTCGCCCTGTACCAATAATTAATAAGACGAAATCATTTCTATGTTTAAGAATTTCAATAGCTTTCAGTACCGAAGGAAAATTCTGACATTCTCCAATATTCCCAGTGAAGACAATCTTTTTTAAATGGCTATGAATTTTCAATAATGCCTCTACTTTTTTAAATTCTTTAGTTGAAGATATGTTTTTAGTCTCCATCACATCCTCCACCCATTGAGGAAAATGGTGAATAGATTTTTCGTCAACTCCTAGCTGTAAAAGCCTGGCTCTAAAACCTTCAGAGCTTATTAATAAAGAATCCGAAAGACGATAAATCAGTGATGAAATAAATGTTAGAAACTTTAATATAAATCTATTTGATATCAGGTTTAATGCAGAAAGAATATCGGGCCATAAATCCATTACCCAAGTATTTACTTTAACTTTGTGGTACTTTCCATAAATTAGTGCAGGAATTACAGAAAAAATGGGAGATACTTGAACAGCTATAATTGAGTCATAACGTTTATCACCAAAATTCTTTAATAAATATATTGTGGCTAAAAAGGCGAAGGAAATGTAATTCAGAAATAAAGTAAACTTATTTTTTCCTCTAGGAATATTTTTAACTCTATAGATAGATGCACCAAAATAGTCACTGAACATCTCAGGCGAAGTAATAAAATTCTCATAAATTACTCCATCAGGATAATTAGGTCTACCAGTCATTAAATCAACATCACAGCCAGAGGCCACAAGCTTTCTGACCAGCTCATTGACTCGAAATTCTTCAGGCCAAAAGTACTGTGTTACGATCAGTACCTTTTTTTTATTATGCTCAACCATAAATAAATCTTGTATCTATTTGGTCTATATCAATACTTCTTCCATACAACCCGATTTATATAATCAGTATAACTAAGAATTATTCTAAGCACCTTGTCAGATACGTTAGGTATATTGTAATCCTTGATTTTCAGCAATAATCTTTCCTCACCTGAAGGTTGAGACTCTAGCACAGATAATGCCTGCATTATTGTCTTTTGTTCAAGTCCAACCATCATGACAGCACCCTCCTCCATTCCTTCAGGCCGCTCATGCGCCTCGCGAATATTTAATGCAGGAAAGTTCATAATTGAAGACTCTTCATTGATCGTACCGCTATCAGATAAGACTGCTTTAGCATTTTTTTGCAAATTATTATAATCATGAAATCCAAATGGTTTTAACAATTTAATATTTTTATGAAACTCTATTCCTTGCTCACTGATTCTTTTTTGAGTGCGTGGGTGAGTAGATACTATAATTGGAAGGCCATAATAATCTCCAATTGCATTCAGCGAACTTGCTAATTTAGCTAACTGTGCCGGCTCATCAACATTTTCCTCGCGATGCACACTTATGACAAAGTAATTTCTAGGTTCTATGTTCAGAATGTTTAAAATTTTTGAACTATCAATGTCTTCCATATAATGTGTGAGAACTTCTAACATAGGGCTCCCAGTTTTCACCACTCGATCAGCTGCAAAACCCTCAGAAATTAAATAGTCTCTAGCGATAGTACTGTAAGGCATATTAATATCTGCAATATGATCTACAATTTTACGATTTATTTCTTCTGGCACACGTTGATCAAAACAACGGTTACCTGCTTCCATGTGGAAAATCGGAATCTTTCTACGTTTAGCAGGAATAGCCGCTAAGCAAGAGTTAGTATCACCTAAAACAAGCATTGCTTCAGGATTAACTGATTCAATGACTTGATCAACTTTTATAATAACTTGCCCTATGGTTTCTGCCACATTTTTACCTGCTGCATCCAGAAAATAATCAGGTTTTCGGATACCTAAATCTTCAAAGAAAACTTGATTCAACTCAAAATCATAATTTTGTCCCGTGTGAACTAATATGTGCTCACAATGCTTATCCAATTTAGCAATAACCCGTGACAACCTAATTATTTCAGGACGAGTTCCTACTACCGACATTACTCTCAATCTTTGCATGAAGTTATTACTCAAAAAAGCTCTCTAGAAATTGTATCTGGTCGCTGATGATCAAATATTTCATTTGCCCAAAGCATAACAATTAGCTCTTCATCGCCAATATTTGTGATGCTATGACTCCACCCAGGTATTGTTTCAACAATTTCAGGATTTAAACCATTTACCTCTAACTCATGACGTTCAAGAGTGCTAATATTTTCAAATTTAAAAACAGCTTTTCCTCTTATAACAAGAAATTTCTCATTTTTAGTATGATGATAATGTTCCCCACGCGTAATCCCTGGATGCGCCGTGAAAAAAGAAAATTGCCCTGAATCTTTTGTCTTAAGCATTTCACAAAAGACACCTCTGGGATCTTCGTGGCTGGGTATTTTATAGCTAAACTCCTCAGGAGGAGTGTAACTCAAATAAGTCGCGTATAAAGCGCGCTCAAGTCCGTCTCCCACACGCTCAGTGATAAGCGTACCTCGAGATGATTTGAATGTAGAAATAATATTTGCAACCTCACCCACAGTACTAATAAACTCAATGGGCACTTTACATAATCCTGGTTTAGATTTTCCATCTAGTATTTCAAGAAAAGATTCACATACATCATCAACGTATACTAATCTTACTTTAGCACTTGCATCATGAATAGAAATCTCAATTCCATTAAGTATGTTATTACAAAATGTAGCTACAAAAGAATTATAATTTGGCTTACACCATTTTCCAAAAACATTTGGAAACCGAAAAATATAGTATAAAGCACCTGTCGTATCTGCATACATCTCAATAGCTTTTTCAGCTGCTAATTTGCTTTCTCCATAGGGATTGGCTTTATTTACCTGCGCTGAGGAGCTAAACACTATTGGTACTTTACGATCTAGTTTTTCTAGCGCCTTTACAATAAACTTTGTCAGATTTTCATTACCTTCCTTAAATTCAGATATATCTTTAGGACGATTAATACCGGCAAGATGGAAAATAAAATCTGCTACAGAAAGATACTCTAGCAAAACTGATTCAGAAGTCTCACTATAAACTTCAAGAACTTCATACTTCTCTTGCTCTCGAAGAGCAACACAAAGATTTTTACCTATGAAGCCATTAGCTCCAGTAACTAAGATTTTCATCTAAAATTCATCAGGAATATTTCTACCGCCAGAAGCTATATCTGGAATAAAATCTAACTTATGCAAAAGCTTCACCATATCATCGACATCAAGTTGCTTGGTATTGTGAGAATTATAGTCCTCAACCAGAGATAGATCTCTTTGACCCTCCTCGATATACTTGGAATAATTCAAGTCTCTGTTATCTGCTGGAATACGAAAGTAATTATCTTGATCCTGAGCTGCAAACATTTCTTCTCGAGAGCACAAAGCTTCATAGAGCTTCTCGCCATGACGAGTTCCTATTATTTTTATAGCATGATCCTCTTTTTTAGTAATTTTTAACAATGCTTTTACTAACACATCGATAGAAGCTGCTGGTGCTTTTTGTACAAAAATATCACCATTCTTTCCATTTTTGAACGCATGCATTACAAGATCCACAGCATCATCTAAAGCCATCATGAACCTAGTCATGTCTGGATCGGTAATAGTTATAGGAGTGCTAGTAAAAATCTGACTAAGAAATAAAGGAATTACCGAACCCCTGGAAGCCATTACGTTCCCATATCGGGTTGTACAAATAACAGTTTTAGCAACATCGTTATTTCGAGACTTTGCCGCAATAACTTTCTCCATCATTGCTTTAGAAATACCCATTGCATTTATAGGGTAAACCGCTTTGTCAGTACTCAAGCAAACAATACGTTTTACTCCATTGGTAATTGCAGCTTCTAGAACATTCTCAGTGCCAAGTACATTAGTTTTCACTGCTTCGAGTGGATAAAACTCACATGATGGTACCTGCTTTAAAGCAGCTGCATGAAAGATATAATCGACACCACGAACCGCAGTCAAAACAGATTGATAATCCCGCACATCGCCAATGTAAAACTTTAGTTTTGAATTATCATATCTTTTTCGCATATCATCCTGTTTCTTTTCATCACGGCTAAAAATCCTTATTTCAGCAATATCTGAAGTTAAAAATCTGTTGAGGACAGTATTTCCGAATGATCCAGTTCCACCTGTAATTAAAAGTACTTTATTTTTAAACATCTCTATTGATTCCTTTAAAGCTATATTTCAAATTATATTTTGATACATTTCAAATTTTTTAGCCGGAGTCGGGTAACTAATTAACACTGCTCGATATTTTCCTTTAAAAACAAACAAACTTCCAGCAGCCGCTCCCATTATACCGACAGTATCGAATAAGCTCTCTAAATGCTCTAATGATCCTGCGCCTCCCAACATAGTCATTGGTACGTTCAAGTTCTTCTTAAATATTTTGGCAAGATCCAAGTCATACCCTTGCATAATGCCGTCACGATCAATAGAGTTAATCACAATTTCTCCAATGCCAAAGTCTTGCAACTCTAAAGCCAAGTCAACAGGATTAAGACGATGTGCTTTTGTAGCATTATGACTATACACCTCATAACCTTGCTTAAAGATACCTTTTTTCTTTCGGACATCAATAATTGCAACGACAGATTGGCTTCCTACAGCAGAAACGAACTCTGACACAATTGAGGGACTATCGATGGCAACCGAGCTAATTGCCACTTTTTCAACGCCCATACATATTATTTTCTCTGCCTGTTTAGCTGTTTTTACGCCACCCCCATAACATAGAGGCATACGACACTCGTCTGAAATTCTAGAAATTAAATCAAAATTTGGGCCATAGCCCAATCGAGTTGCATCGATGTCTAGAACAATTAGTTCATCTGCTTCTTTTTCATTAAAAATCTTCACTGCGTTAATTGGATCACCTACATATTTTGGGTTCTTAAAAATCTGAGTTTTAACAAGGCCCTCTTGATGGACTAATAAGCAAGGAATAATCCTTGGTCTTAACATTTTTCAACCTGCGTAAAATTCTTTATTAAATTACTTCCCCATTGATGGCTTTTCTCCGGATGGCACTGGACTCCATGAACATTACCACGTGAAACGCCTGCTTCAAATTCTATTCCATAAAAAGCCTTTGCAGACACATCTTTCTTATCCTCAGCATCAAAATAATAAGAATGTAAAAAATAAAATTGAGGTGTCTCATCAAAACCTCTCTGGAACAAATGAGAATGAGGTTCTGCGCGCAGTTGATTCCATCCCATATGGGGAAGAGGTGATGTAAAACTGCCCAAGCTATTGAAAGAACGCACTTTGCCGGGAATCCAGTTTAGTCCTGGTAAATTACCTTCTTCAGAACTTGTTGCTAACATCTGCATACCAACACAAACACCCATAATAGGTATTTCATCTTGCAAAACTTTTTGATCTAGTATTTCTCGCATACCTGACTCATTCAACCTTCGCATCGCGTTATCAAAGTGTCCCACACCAGGCAAAATCAACCTAGAAGCTGTTTCGATATCATCTTGGGATCTCGCTCGTTCAGCCGGAACTCCGATTCGTTTTAACAAAGTCAGAAATGCTTGTATATTTCCGACACCGTAATCAATAATCTTTATCATCTAAAGTATCGTTTCTCCGGACCAAAATATCTCATAAAAGTTGTTCCCAAAACGATAAGCCATCGCTTATTTTTGTAATCTCTGTAGCTCTTTTTAGGACTATTTAAAAGATCATCTAATTCATCAATACTAAGATTCAACTTATGAGCTACAAACTCATATTCTTGTGCCAAGAACTCCTCACTCATTTCTGGTCTTGAAATCCTTTGGATAGCTTCATCTCTATCCATCTGTCCTGTCATAATTAGACTAGAGAAATGGGCGCGTCGTTTGTCATATCCAAAACGACGAGGTAGCCAATAATCCTCAAAGAATCTTGTAAATCTAGACTCATGATGCTTATGTTTAAAAGACTTCCAGCCGAATTGTTTTTTTAGAAGATCCTCTGCTTCATTCTTAATATACGGTACAAAGTTTAATGGATAATGAACTCTCATACCTAAAACTTTTTGATATAGTACTTTATAAATTAATATATCAGTAATTGGAAAGGACTTTAGCTCTCCAATGCCATGTTTCTTCCAGATATCTTTAAATAAACGCTTATCTATGCCCAAGTATCCACCCCATTCCTCAGGCTCACGACAACATTCAGTGGAAAAGTTTGATCCAGTAAACACATGTTTGATTTTATTTTTCCTGGCAAAATTATACATAGCAGAAAAAAAAGATGCGTCCTGCACCAAATCCTGATCAGGTATGCCTGATCTAAGAAAAGCAGTTTGTAATCTAGATACTTCATCCCAATTAATGACCTCTGTATATAAATCTAAACCAAGACCATCAACTAGTTTCTCAATATTTCCAGCGGCTTGATCAGTATTCCACCCGCAATCGACATGAAATAGTAATGGACGAAGGCCTAACTTTTCAACTGCAATATAAGCTGTGTATGAACTATCAAGTCCCCCACTTAAACCTATGATACAATCGAAATCTTGATCTTTGCTTTCGAGCTTAATTTCCTCAGCTAAATTTGTAAGCTTTTCGAAACCATCGGGGCCAGTATCCCATCCTGGCAAGATAACATCGTTGAAATTAGTACAATAATGACATACTCCTTCATCGTTAAAAATAATATTAGGATCACTAGTATCCATAATACAACTCGAACAAATTTGATAACCTTCATGGTGTTTTTTTTCGAGCATTCAAACTCCTAAAATTAAAAAAAAAGATTTTTGATTTACTTTACTTGATTCCATACTTGTCGAAGAAAATTAAAAGTTTCGTGGGCACAACGGACCCAAGAATATTGTCTAGAAAGCTCCTTAGCCTTTGCAGATACTTGGTTTCGTTGATTTTTATCAAGGATTAATAGTTCAATGGCTGAACAAATGGACTCTACAATCTCAGGATCGAAATAAACACCCCCATCCTTTAAGACTTCAGGCATAGGGCCCCTGTTAGAACAGGCAATCGGTAATCCAGCAGCCATTGCCTCTACTAAAGTATTAGGCATATTTTCACAACTAGAAGCAAATATAAATAAATCAGACTCTCTAAGAAAACCTGGTAAATTCTCTTGAGGAACGAACTCCCTTAACGTTACAAATTGATCTCTTGGATCTGAGCTGATGATTTGTGATTCAAGTAAAGCCCTAGCCTTACCAGATCCTCCACCAATCAACTCTAATTGAATATTAAAACCTTTATGCCTAAGCTTCTCAATAGCTTTAACAACGTGCCATTGATGCTTATATAAATCAGTGTTTGACACATATAGGCACCGGATATCTCTTTTTTTAGATTCGGGCCAGTTATCCTTTGGCTTTATATCTTGGAATGAATCTCCAACTCCGTGAGGAATAAAAGCTATGTTTTCTAACTTACCACAAGATTTTTGAATTACTCTGGCTGCATACTGTGTTAAAAAAATAACTCCGTCAGCAAACCTTAATGACGAATTTTGAACATAACGCAGTGCAATTAAACGAAGCCTAGAAATACTAATTCCATAACGTTCGATCTCTCCTTTCTCATAGGACAACATATCTCTGCTCATAGTGACCGCTGGGCTAAAACGACATACTGAACCAGCATCTACATTAAGAAGAATAGAGCAATTTGCTTCTAAAAGCTCTTTTGGTAGAGAAGTTCTCTCCCATCTTAATTGGCGCAATAAAGATCCTTTTAATTCAATTGGCTCATGCTTGAACAACCAGTCATATTCTGGCAACACATCCAATAACTGCTTATAACCCCAAATGTGAATAGCAGTTACCTTATAATCTGAGGGATCAATACTACTCAAGACCCCTTTTAAATGGGCAACAGCCCCTCCAGACCTAGCTCGACTCGCGTTAATACCAAGTATCATGTTATTTTTCTTTATTAGTTCCCCGACCAACCAAATGACCTGCATGTAAAACTTCAATATTCTCCATACCAGCTTCTTCGAGCCAACGCCTAACAGTTGCTGGCGTCTGAGGGTTATCATATGCAGGGGCGAGCATATCAAATGTGTCAAGTAAAGCCCACTCATAAAGCTGTTGTTCATTTAAAGGATACATTCCCTCAAAATTCACAACTGGTATGGCACGATGGAGAACTTTGCCAATAATAGGTATCTTAGCCAAGAATCTACTTACAGGAAGCAAAATTGGTACCAAACGTTTCAATAAAGCAAATAATTTCATTGGCGGTAATCGCTTCGTAATAGGCCTCAACCAATATCTAAATTGGAAAATAGATGTCCATGACTTTTTATAGTAGTCTACGGATATAAATCCGCCCAAAGAAACCATTGGCGGCAAGGCTTCGAAGGCTTTTTTAACATTCGGAGTGTGTTGAAGTACTCCAAGTGAATATACAAAAGGGAAGAAAGATTTTTTCAAGGGTAAAGCAAAAATATCTCCTTGAATTACATGTAAATTTGGATGATTATTTAAATTAGCATAACAGGCATCTACTGCACTGGAATAATCAAGCGCAACCACCTTCGCACCAGCGTTTAAAGCAACTTCGGCAAAACGTCCCGAACCACAACCAACATCAAGTAACCACTGACCATTCAAATCTTTTTCCTTCCAACCAGTAGCTGCCCAAAACCTTTCAGCTGTTATCGGATGTCCTGAATAACTATCCAATTGTGTCTTACTAAAGTGATTCCACTGCATTCCAAAATTTTCTTCAGTGTAGTTACTTTTAGGTACAAACCGCGGGATGCCATTGCGAATGGGGTATGAAAATTGGCCATCGTTTGTAACCAATGATCCTTTTTCAATTTCTGCATCTGTTGAGTGAGGTGAGTTAGTTGGATCTAACGACAGTTCATGTCCAGTTACTGGGCAACGCAATATCTCTATTAGCTCTTTTTTCATTATAAAATTTTCCTATTAAATTTTATTAATTGAATACTCCTGACGCCATAGCTCAAACAAAACTAATGCGAAGAGACGTTCTCCGTTATTTCGTCCTTTCTTTTGGCCTCTAAAAAGATCTTCGACAGCTCTGCGGTCAAACATACACGATCTATCATACAGAACCTCTTGAAATAAATTTAGAAAAGGCCCACTCAATAGCCATTTAGTTAGCGGGATTGAAAATCCTTGCTTTCTTTGTTTATCAAAATTGGATGGAAGAACTCTATCGGTTAGACGTTTCAGAAGTATCTTTTTATCTAGTGAAGTACTTTTTTGATTCGAAGGTACTTTGCTAAATGCAAAATTCATAAGATCGACATCCAGAAAAGGTGCTCTTATTTCAAGTGAATTTAACATGCTAGCTCTATCAACTTTCACAAGAATATCCTCTGCTAGATAATCTTGAAAGTCCATTCGTGTAGCTCTTTGTAATAAATCTTTGGTTGTTGGAACGCGACTATTGTAGATATGCTCGGCCTCTAATACCCAATTATTATGTTGCCTCATAAGTTTTTTTCTATTAGGTGCGTCAAAATAACTTGCAATAAGAGGTAATTCTTTTTTAAAGTCACAGGAAAGGCTTTGCAGCCAATTACGCCCCTTAAAACCTGCAGGTAATTTAGTCCCTCCAAATGCCAAAAATTTACGAATTGGTTTGGGTATTTTTCCAAGGCGTTCTTGCGTCCACAAAAGGCGATTATAATGATCATATCCTCCAAAGAGTTCATCACCACCATCACCTCCTAAAGCTACAGTGCAGTGTTCTTTTACTAGCTGACTTACAAGAAATGTTGGAATCATTGACGAATCCACTATAGGCTCATCAAATTGAGATGCTAACTTTGGTAGGAGATCGACAGTAGTTGCCTGAGCAAAAAGCTCTGTGTGTCTAGTCCCGAAATGACTGGCAATTGATCGAGCGTAAGTAGTTTCGTCCGAAGCGCCATGACCAGGAAAACCAATGGTGAATGTTTGGATATCATCAGAAGATCGTGCAGCCATAGCAGTTATCAAGCTTGAATCGACTCCACCACTAAGCAGAATACCAACCGGAACATCAGCTATTAATTGTTGAGATACCGACTTCTCGAGCAATACTTCCATTTCATCAAGTAATTCAATCTCTGCTTGCTCTCCAAACTCATGGGTATTAGCTAGCTTTGGTGCTTGCCAGTAACGCCAAACCTTCGTAGCGCCAGATTCAAGGTCAAAGCAGAGTGCATTTCCAGCAGGTAATTTACTATAACCCTCCAAAATACAATGCTCACCTGGTACGAATCCCATGGCAAGATAGCAATCGAGCGATTCATGACTAAGCTTCCTAGGCAATTTTGGATTTGCCATTAGAGCCTTTAATTCGGAAGCAAAATACAGCGAACCATCAGCTAAAAAGTAAAATAATGGCTTCTCACCTGCTCGGTCACGTGCCAAAAATATCTTCTGTCGCAATTCATCATACAATGCAAAAGCAAACATACCCTTTAACTTACTCAGGCAATCTTCTCCCCATACTTGGTATGCAGCTATCAATACCTCTGTGTCACTATTGGATTTAAACCTATATCCATGACCCTCCAACTGAGTTCTTAACTCTAAGAAATTGTAAATTTCTCCATTGAAAACGATGGTTAAACCCCTTTGATCATTTCTCATGGGTTGATGGCCAGCAATTGATAGATCAACAATCGAGAGACGTCGATGCGCTAAGCCAACTCGACCATCATCAGACCACCACTCGCCCGCACCATCAGGGCCTCTATGCTCCATAGCATCCCGACCAACTTTAAGCCATTCACGATTAATTATAGGCAATAAAGAAACTGTGCCAACTAAACCACACATTAATGGGTTCTCAAATAATGTTGTGATAATCTCATCTATAGGCCCTTTGAAAGAATTTTAGTGATTACTAAACTCATAATTTCACTCTATAACCTCAAAATTTTATGGTTGAGCAAAACAATATTGATAAGCTAATTATTTACGCTTCGAACTAAATGGAAGGCTTCTGCATATTCCTCAGATATCATCAACCCACGTTGTTGGGCCAAAATCTTTATCCCTTTGGAACTGCGTGGATGTGGATAATCAAAAATTTCAGTCACGTATTGTTCTAAAGCTGCAGCTTTTAAGTTAACCATTTCCTCATCCAAAATCTCAAATACGTTCGGTAAGAACGAACTATCACGATTAGGAGCAGCCCATTCAGTGGATGAGAGTGTTTCATATGTGAATAGTGCTTCTATTTGAACTCCTCTATGTGGTCTGCATGCCACCAATGTCATATCAAAAACAATTTGATGATCAAAATTTACGTCCCCCCAATGATGGGTATATACAATTTTTGGTTTAATTTCTTTAAATTTATTAGTTAATTCTGCATTCAATGAGCATTTTTCATAAGTGTCTAGTCTCAAACCTTTAAAACCTAAGAAAATTATCTTTGTGACACCAAGCATATTCATTGCATCAGTTGCATTTTTTCTTTTCGATGAAACTCTGTCATCATCAGCATCGTCATAAAACCCATCAGTAACATAAATGACGGTAACTGAATGCCCTTCTCGAATATGCTTTTGTATGGTTCCACCAACTCCTAAAACTTCATCATCAGGGTGAGCTGCAATCACAACAATGTTTGGTTTCGTAAAATTACTCATCTTTAAACACCCTCAAATAACAGTAAAATGCATCCCAATTTCCGCGTCGATTATACCTTCATAGCGATTAAGCAATATAGTTCCACCTCGACAATTAACTAATAAATAATTATCAAAGATCTCAACAATCTCACCATACTTTGCTTCTTTGTATATGATTGTTTCATCGAAAGGTATCGCATTCCAAATTTTTACCTTTTTATTGCCCATATAGCTATATGCACCAGGATATGGTTTAGTCTGAGCTCGAATAAAGTTATATATTTCAATCATACTCATGCTATCCCACTGAATTTGACCATCTTCAGGTTTTCGCCTGGGATAATGTTCCGGCTCACCTTGTTGTGCAACCGCATCTGCAGTTCCAGTTAACACACTCTCAATCACACTTGGCAAGACATTTTTAATTACTATAGTACTTTTCCAATATAAAGTTTCTATATTATCGAACTCAGTTATTTGAAATGGAGCCAAGCTTAATATATCACCATCGTCGATTCCTGGAGTCAATTTAAACAGATGCATAATAAATCTATTTTCGCCATTAATTAACGCCCAATTCATTGGTGATCGCCCACGACCAACTGGAAGTAGATTAGGACTTCCATGAATTCCTATACCGCAATATTTTATTGTTTTTAGTATATTTTCTGGTATTAATCTATTCCATCCACCTATTACAATTATATCAAAATTGCATTCAGTGAAGTACTTAATATCGTCTTCACTTTTCAAGGAGTAAGTTGAAGGAATGTAAAAATTTAAGCCATTAGAAGCTATAATATCTGTATAGTCAAAAAAATTCGATACCTCATAAATATCTGCTTGTTCCTTAGTGATTGTGACCACATTAACATCATACTTGTCGGCCTCAATCAAACTAGTTAAAATTTGTGCTCCAAATTCGAAACATCCAATCACACAAACACTAGGCCTGTCAGCAGGAGACTTGGGTTTATTCAACATGTGCTGGATTTAAATTCTAATAGAGGACGATTGAATGAGATAACAAATCCTCTAAATCTTTTAGATACAAATCTCATTTTAATTATCATACAAAACAGAAAGTAGCGAGGCGGCACTTATTTCAGGGTTAATCTTACGGCTCAATAATGTGCTATTTTTTGACATTTCTATATATTCTTTTTCATTCATGGAGGTAAATTTTTTCATACCTTTGTGTAAATCATCTAAATTACCATTAATAAATTTAAAGCCATTTAATCCAGAGATAAGAAATTCATTAGCAGCACCACATTCATTGCTTAATAATAAGGGCATGCCAAATTGTGCATACTCATGAATTGCAACCCCCCATTGCTCGCCTCCCCATCTGCTTGGCATAGTTCCAACACCGCCCTTTCTTAATTCTAGGCGAAGCTCACTGGGTTGGATAAAACTAATATGTTGTATATATTGATCTTTGTTACTTTCCAAAAAGGTAAGCATGTCACCTGATCCAATAATAACTAATGGCCAAATTTTTCTTAATTCTTCGGGTAAGCGCTTATGTGCCAAAATTATTAAATCTGTACCCTTTGAATGAGCCAGTCTGCCGCAGTATACAAATCTTTTTATATGTTTATGCTCCTGATTAATTTTACAAAATACACCGGAGTAAAGATTAGATATTATACTATTTTGACTATATCCAAACGTACGCGCGAAAGCGAACTGTTCGCTACCTGCTACCCACATAAAATCAAATACAGCCCGATAAAATAACTTATAGTATATTCGTCCAAGTCTTTGCCTGATAGTCTTGCGTAATTGATCGTCTATACCCGCGACAAATTTTGTCTTAGGGTACAGTCTTTTGTAGCGTCGACATGCCCAAATATAACCTTTATCTTCCCAGCCAGATACAACAACGATATCAGGCTGTCCGTCACACAGGATTTTCAAGATATCATCTTGAGTATGCTCTGAACGCTTATAGAAGTTTATCGGCTTAGATTCATCTATTTGGTAAAAGGTACTATCAGGATTACTTTTATCCCAGTGAACAACATCAACCGATACGTCATGGTCCTTGCACAGAGCATCTAATACACCAGTTACGTATCCCGTGATCTCGGCCCACAAATATGTAATTCTAATATTCTTATTCACTCTCAGTTTTCTTTAGATAATGAGCAGTCAAAACATTAAGCCCGTCCTCGATTGGGATTAATTCACGACACAAGGCAGATTTCATTTTGGATATATCTGGCTGTCTTCTAGTCATATCACCTTCCTTAAGTGGTGGGAGGTGCTCAATAATAGATTTGGATTTAGTGGTCTTTATAGTCATGTCTGCTAGCTCCTTTATTGTATATTCGACATCTGAGCCAATATTAAGAACATCATTTATATAAAGATGCTTTTCAAGACAGGATATTATCGTATCAATATTGTCATCAATATAACAGAATGTTCTAGTTTGACTTCCATCTCCGTTAATCTGAAGAGGTTGGTTTTGGAGCGCTTTCTTCAAAAATCTTGGAACAACGAAGTCCTCACTCTGGTTAGGGCCATAAGTATTGAAGAACCTAAAAATCGTGTATGAAAGGCCATGCTCATCAAAGTAAGAGCGAAAGTATGCTTCAGCTAGATTTTTAACTATGGCGTATGGTAGTTTAGAATTTAAAGGGGTTGTTTCCTCATGTTGAGGTAAAGTTACAGGCTCACCATACACTTCTGATGAGGATGAAAAGAATACTCTTGACACAATAGAGTTTTTTGAGAGAGATAAAATATTTCTCACCCCATCTATGTCATCTAAAACTAGCAGTGGGTTATTTAGAGTTCTCTGGACTCCAACTAAAGCTGCAAAATGAAACACATAGTCAAATTGCCTTGAAAGAAAGATCGCTGAAATTTCTTGGTAATTGTTTACATCCGCTTTGATAAAATGAAATCTGTCGGAAAATTTTGGTAGTTTGGTTAAAGAACCTGTTACAAGATTATCTACTCCGACAATATAGTAATCATCTCTTTTTAATAACGCCTGAGCCAATGCGCTTCCAATATTGCCCGCAACTCCGGTAATTAATATAGTTTTCATTTTAAACTTCCTATTTTATTCTCCACCTTAAAATAATATAGCGAAAGCAAAGTGAAGACTAATATTGATATTATAATGTTAGACTATAATTCAAGAATGTGATTAAAGTTATACCTAAATTTAACTTTTTGAAACTAATAAAAGAATGCATTATGAGAGAGTTCCAAATATACGAAAAGAATTACAAATCCTTTCCTGAGTCATCTAACATTCCTACCTCTATAAGCACATCTGCATAAAACTTAGCTGTAACTGAAATATCAAGTTGGCTTAAAAAGCGTCGTTTGACCCTAGACCGATACTCTTGTGGGGCATCTAAAACTTTCTGCAGCGCTTCATATACACTATCAAAACTGATAGGTCTGAAGTCATGCTCCCAACGATGTGCTGCAAAAAATCCATTGCAAAAGTCATCTATCGGCACCAGCTCGCCAGCATCGCCTACAATATCTGGTATCCCTCCACTAGCAATTCCAACTACAGGCAAGCCATGAGCCATGCTTTCTACGACCGCGTTAGGGCATGGGTCTCTTCGACTGAAGCAAAGATAACAGTCAGCTGTATTTAGCTCGGCACTTATTTCATTAGTAAACTCATTAAACCAAGGAAGTGTCCTTACAAATTGAGAATTCTCTATCAACTGCTTCATGTCCCTGGGTGCCATTTCTGGTATCTCGCCAGTATAACCAAGAATTACAAGCTCTACTGACAAGCCTTTCTCTTCAAAAAGCCATCGGACAAACTGAACTGTTTCATAGATACATTTACTAGATTGTGCGCTATAAATAACAACCAACCTTATTTCTGTTAAATTTTTCTTCGTAGGTATTAACCCTCCCTTAAAAGTAGAACCATTTACAATAATATTAGAGGTTTTTTTTGGAAAATAAGTTTGGTGTAAAACACGAGAATATTCTGACTGATAAATCACATGATCAGCCAAGGCAATTCGGAAAAAAGCTGTATAATTTTGAACAAAGAAATTAGCAATATGGGCTAAAGGGTTATGTAATCGAGGATAATATAAACCCATGCTCAATAAGGCTCTCATAGGCCACGAGAACTGTTCTAAATAAGGCAATGAAATTCTGTCCATCCATAACCCATCTACACGCACTACCAACTTTTGTCTACGCCACTTGGCTTTAAAGAACTCAAACCAAGGAGCAGAGATATTTAAAAGCACTATCTTAGGCCGTTGCTCGAATGGAACAACCTCAGATTCCAGAGTTTCAAACATTTCCTTAAAAAAACGTTGACCTGATGTAGTCTTTGTCGGTTCAAAAAGTATCCCGAATCCAGAAACAAGTTTCTTGCCTAACATGACAAAACACCAAATATTATACATTCCAAAAGATTAGTTGATTTCAATTCAAGCTCCAACTTCTTAAGTATGGTTTAAAAACGCATTCATAAAAGTATGTGTTTGAATGTATCATGTTCGTAAAAATCATAAAAAAAATTTCTGTATTTGTACTCGATGAGATGGTATTAATTTAAGAACTATTCTAATTAGTCTGGCTGCTAAAATTACTTCTACGAGAGATTCCGTTGGCAACCAAGAAATCAAATTCATGATCTCGATCCAACCGAGATGTTACCAAGCCAGATGTAATTGCTACTGGGAGATAAAAAATAAGGCTATTGAATAAATAAGGTACTGTTACTCCAATCATGAACATTGAAACTATAAAGCAAATCGACAATACCAACCCAGGTCGACCAAATAGTCTAATCAGATTATTTTTAATAGACCTTGCCAAGAAATAAAATAAAAAGATTGATAAAAAGGAAGCTAAAATCCCCCCAGTGCTAGCATACCAAAGAAAAGTCATATGAGGGTTTGCTTCTTCGGGTCTTGTTTCTCTGGCAGCTTCCCCAGATTTATATATTTGTGTTTCTATCATTTCATCATAAAATCCTGAATAACCTACTCCAAGCGGATTTTTTAGAACGATTTCGGCAGTTCCAAAGATGTAACTATATCTCTCTGAGTTACTAACACTACCTATCCAAGATTTCTGATTAACTAGTTTTATAACATCGCTAGATATGTTTGTGAATTGTGAAGATGGAATAAGCACGCTTAATGGTATTAAAAGAATAAAAAAGGTAATAAATGTATTCTTTCTACTATTAGATTTCGCTTTAAAAGTTAAAAGAATAAGCCAGGAGATAACTCCAAACCCTAAAACTATCCATCCAATTCTCGAAAAACTTAGCAAGCAAGCAAAACTACAAACAAAAAAAGTAACTGCAGAAAATATTTTTGTTTTTACATCTTTAGATAATGCAAAAAGCCATGCCGAAAGATGTGCAGCTAAACCAATCCAGACTCCTGGTGTATTCTGCCCATGCAAACGAAAGGATCCCCACATAATAAATGGATTTTGAAATGAAATTATAAGATTAATAATGGTACCTACTAGTATTCCAAATACAAAACACACTAATACAAAGATGCCTAAATTTTTTGCCCACTTTACTGCCGCTATCAACATAAAAGCAAGCAGTATCAGCCTAAACGTTCTGCCAACATTTTGTGTAATTGTGGAAAAATCTAAAATTACAGAGACAACACCACACCAAACCCCTAAAAAAATTAGGCATATTGCAGCTTGACGAGTTGGTATACCTAATTTGTCAAAGATATTTCTCAAGACAAATTTTCCGCCAAACAGCAATAACCAAACAATAAATAAAGCTTCATTTAATATGATGAGGTTAAACTGTATTCTGCTAGCCCACCAAGGGTAATTCATCGTTTCTGCCCACGATGAATGAGGAAGAACTGGCAAACAAAAAACCAAACCGCTATAAAAAAGTATCGCCGCTATTAATAAATTTTCAAATTTTATAAAGTTTGAATGTATCAAAATATTATTACTCAACAAATGGAGGTTGTTTATACCAATTCTCTTTTATACCTGGAGTTTCAAGATATCTAGCAAGTGCTGAGTAACAGTCTGCATATTTATCAAGCTCGTCCAATTCATATGGCCTGTTCCAATCATTAATTTGTCCTGGCATATAACGTGACATAAAGACAGCAACAGACTCTACTATTTCGTCCTCACTAGGTGAAGGCATCTTAAGCATTCTTTGAATCTGACTATTAAGTTCATGTGGACGCAACGCTCTCTCAGTTCTTGGAAAATGCTGGTAAGGAGAATTACCGAATTTCAAAACAGGTTTGCCTCTTACCGCAGCCTCAAAATTTGATGTACCTGTAATTCCAACTACTAGAGATGCCCCATCAAGAAATGGACGGCTAGGAACAAAGGGATTAGCTATACGAACATTGTAATGACGCATTAGGTTCTTCAATTCAAAGTAACCATAGTTATATGGATCACTAAAATGTAATTTTACAACGAATTCAACATCTGCAGGTATGGAAAATGATAGTTGACGTATAAAAGCCATTTGATCCTGATAAAATGGCGCCCAGGTATCAATCATGGACTCTGGTGACATATGGAGCGGGTAGTAAATATAACGTCCCGCTGGGGGCGAACTAAGCATTTGTTTTAGAGGCAACGTGAAAGTGTTTACTGATCGCCGAGAAATATCTTTCACTCTCTCCCATATTGTCGGCGCAGTATAGAGTTCAACTCTTCGCCTAGGACCTGCGATCATCCTCTTCAACAAATTTTTAATGTAAACACTATACATACTAACTCTACCAAGAAAAGAGTTAGGCTCTATATATGCCACTACTTGCTGTTTGCCAGATATTACCTTATCCACAAGAGATTTTGCCTCACTTCTGTGCTTATTATTGATCTGAGGTGATATGGGGATTATCGTATCAGGAGTTAAACTACAACAAAAACTAGTTAAGTTATCGGGTATAGAAGTAAATGCCATAGTAACCCATGGAATATTCAACGATTTTGCTATAGCTAAGCTTATACCTGAGTGGATCTGATCGTTTGAAGCGAGAACAACGTCTGGCTTTAATTCCTGAAAAGTTTTCTTTAAGGAGCGAGCAAGAAAAGTTGCGTAGCCAAAAGATTCATATTCAGAGCGATTTTTTATATATGGATCACCTAAAATCATGCTTTTGATTGTTGGTACGCCTAAAGATTCGATGCTTGCCAACAATTTATAATCTGGTTCAATTGAAAATTCTTCTTCTGCCTTTAATATTGAAATGAACTTAGGTTTTGGATATTTTTCTTTAATAATGCTTAAACTCTCTGGGTTATCCATGAGACAGTGAATAAAGTTAATTTTAGTTTTAGCCTCTATAGGAATGAAAAGTCTATCTATAAGAACTGGAAACCAGCCTATCGTCAAGATGGTGAATTCTTTATCAATTTTATTAACCATAAACTTAATATACTTTTATGAAGAAATACTAAAATTAAATAAAAATTATTAGATTTCTAATCTATTTTTTAGAATTGCGCATTTAGAATTTATTTTATATTAATAAAATTTACCTGGCTTTAAATGCTGGCGTGCATGGAGGTCCATCAAGCCATGAGATGAGATTAACACCAGAACTTTTTGCATGAGCAATTCTTTTAAAAGCATGGGCAAAAGCTTCGAGCACTTGAGTTGTGCATTTTTCATCAAGAGCTGAGGATATGTTGAATGTTGTCAATATTAACACTCCTCTTCTAGTAAGTTCTTGAATCCAAAACGCCTTAGTAATAGGGTCGTCCTCTCCCATATCATCTACAAAAGAAAAAGTAGGCCAGTGAGGATGTCCCTTTAACACAAAATTATTTTCTAAATTAGCTTCACGAGCCATAACCATAGCCCCATCAAATAACTTGGTTCCGGCCGATGACATTCGAGCATAAGCATCGCCAGTTTCTAAAATATCGAGTACCTTATTTGATGCAGCCATCGCTGAAACATCTCCTGCAAAAGTAAAACTGACAAATGCATCATCAAAAATCTGCATTATTTCACGTCTGCCACCTATGCAACTAATTGGCCATCCATTCCCCATTGCTTTACCAAAAGTACTAAGATCTGGCAATACATCAAAAAGTTTCTGAGCACCACCTAAACCAAAATGAAATCCAGAACATATTTCATCAAATATTAGTAGCGCACCATGTTTGTGTGTTATTTCTTTTACTTTTTCTAGGTATCCTGCATCTGGCCAATAAAAGTTAACAGGCTCCATAATTACTGCAGCAAATTTACCCTGCATAGAAGATAATAGTTTCTCTAAGGAATCCAGATCATTGTATGGAAATGGATGCGCCAAGTCCTGGACACCTCTGGGAACTCCTGCATTTCTCGAAGTTGTTCCAATAAACCAATCTTGCCAACCATGATAACCACATACAGCTACATGCTCTCTTTTAGTAAAAGCACGTGCCGCTCTAACTGCTCCAGCAGTAGCATCTGATCCATTTTTACCAAACCTAATCATTTCCGCACAAGGGATAATGGAACATAATCTTTCAGCAAGTTCTACTTCCAATGGATGTGCTATAGAAAAACTGTGACCCTCGTTGGCTCTTTCAAGCGCAGCTTTATTAACTTCCTCATGACCATAACCCAAAATATTGGGAAGCAGCCCTTGTATTAAATCCACATATTGATTGCCGTCTACATCAGTAACCAATGCACCTTTGCCTTTTTCGAGGAAAATTGGGCTTACTCCTCGAATGTGATGACGCCAACTTTTAGAATATGTCTGTGCGCCTCCAGGAATTACTTTATCACTGCGTTCTAACCATTCAAAACTCTTGTCAAGAGTGAGTGGAGCAGCAGGCTCATTAGTAACCTGATTATAAATTGATTTATAGAAACCCTCATTAATTATTGACTTCCCTTGAGTTGCTTTACTTTCATTAACTGCTTTCATAATTTCCTCAAAATTAAAAGGGCCTGAGCCAAATCTATCTAAATATGACCAAACCGATTGTACAAATTCAAAATCATCTTGATAATCAACAGACCATCGTAATTTACTATTATTAGGTCCTTTGTGATATACATCAAGCTTGTTATCAATTACATTTCTTCGAATCCAAGGAGTTACGTGCTCTCGATCGGGGCCGTGATCGGCTGAGAGATTAGCCTGCCTCAAGATATCTGTAGTAAACACTTCTACATCCTGGCCTTCAGGGCGAGTATATGGACTAGTATTACTTGCATAATCCACAGCGTCAGTATTTAAGAAGGCCTCTACTACTTCGTCCACCGTGTCAGATGAATGTAAAGGACAGTCACCAGTTAGGCGAACAACAATTTCTGCATTTGTTCTTTCTGCCGCATGCACATATCTGCTCAGCACATCATCATGGGAACCACAAACAACATCAACTCCAATATTTTCACAATATTTAACTATAACGTTATCTGCAGCCTTATTACTTGTAGCAATCACAATACTATCAAGTGTGCGTGAATTGCTTAATTGCGAAATTAATCTTCCAATAAGCGGGGTACCACATAAGTCCATCATTGTCTTTCCGGGTAGCCTGGTAGAGTCCATCCTCGCCTGAATTACCGCTACAACTCGAGGTCTTTTATTCATAAATGAAGCTCGCGTGATTGCCACTACTTATGATTACCTCTAAAAGGATACTCAACTAGAATAGTTTTCTCTTCCATATACCACCTAGTCTCATGAACAAGCTTCATGTCGTTAATTTCTGTTGTCGCAATATCCTTTTTTAACAAGGGTTCAATAAGTTTCTTTAATTTAGCAAACTTCTCTTTGCCCAGTGGCTCAAGTATCCTACCCAAAGGCACATGAGCCCATCCTGATTGCTTCTTTGGAATAAAAGGCAGATCATATTTTAGCTGTTCACGTATTTGGAAAAGTGTATTGGATTGATCAAAACCCTTAGCAATCACACAACCATCTGAATTTATTTGTATACCTCTAATACAAAAGTTATAAGAGGGTTTTTGAATCGACACGAGCGCATTTTTGATAATTTTTAAATTCGCCTTGTCCCACTGGTCATCAGGCCATTTAAATACTGCATACTCTACACCTAAATTATTAGGCTTAACCCAATAACATAGACTATCTTCTAAAGTTTTGGAAATTTGCTCCTGTATTGCTACCAGTCTCCTAGTAAAATTATTTCTAAAACTTAAACCGGAAACTAAAGCATATACCTCTAAATTTTTTGGTTTTGGGCATCGATTAGACAGGCTTTGCAAGGTATAGAGGCTCCTAGAGAAATTAATATTTTCTTCAAGAAAATCCTCATATTGCCACGTTAAATCGCCGACTTTAGAATATGATTTTTCAAGATTTGTATAATGTTTTT
>CABZRA010000005.1 GCA_902527995.1 uncultured SAR86 cluster bacterium | reverse complement strand
CACCATGAGCTTCCCATCTAGATGATCGGTTTCATGTTGAACAACTACTCCTAATAAACCCTCAGGAATTAATTTCTCATTTTCGCCAGAGAGATTCTGAAAACTTATTTCTACTTGAGTTGGTCGAATTACTTCTTCGTAAAAACCTGGAATCGATAAACACCCCTCATCGTAACCGCCCTTTTTATTTTCATTTAAGATTTTAATTTTTGGATTTACAAAAATGTGGGGCTCTTGTCTTTCTTCTGATATGTCAGCAACTATAATTCTTTTTCTGACGCCTATTTGAATTGCTGCCAATCCAATTCCTTTGAATTCGTACATTGTATCTAGAAGGTCATCTGCTAGCTGCTTCAAATTGGAATCAAAATTAGTAACTTCTTCTGCAACCTCTCTAAGTTTTGGATCTGGAAAAGTTAAAATTTTTCTTATAGTCATTTATGTTTTAATCTAAAATAAAATGTAATTATAAGTAATATTTTTTAGGTAGGGTTTATTTTGAAAGTATCAATAGTTATAGGTTCTAAAACCGACATGGAATTAGCAGAAGCAGCTGGAGATGTATTAAAACAATTAGAAATTGAATACAGCATAAATGTTTTGAGCGCACATCGAATGCCTGAATATCTTCAAGAACACTTGCAAGCAGCCATTGCTGATGGAACTAAAGTCTTTATTGGCATAGCTGGAATGGCAGCCCACCTAGCTGGAAATATTGCTGCTCACACGTCATTGCCAGTAATAGGAGTTCCTGGTGATGGTGGGCCTTTAAATGGTCTCGACGCGTTACTCTCAACGGTACAAATGCCGAAAGGAGTTCCGGTAGCTACTGTTGCTATAGGTAAAGCAGGCGCTATAAATGCAGGCCATTTAGCAGCACAAATTCTTTCTGTTTCTGATGAAAAGCTACAAAGCTTAATTAGTGAAGCAAGAAAAGCTAACAAAGAACAACTAAAAAAGGAAAACGACGAGCTTCAGGGAATTTAATTCAAAATTCGACGAACTTTAAAGAAGTTAATGTCAGTTTTACAGAAAATATTCAATAATGATCAGGTTTTTGCTCATCCTACAGAAGGAGTTTGGGGCTTAGGTTGTAATCCTTTTTCAGAGATTGCTGTGGATAATCTCTTCGATATTAAAAAAAGACCTAAGCACAAAGGTGTAATAGTTTTAGCTGGAAATGAAAATCAACTAGGTCATTTTATAAATCATCTAACTAAGGATCAAAAAAAATCATTTTTTGAAAAATCTCCTGGACCGCATACATGGTTGATTCCAGCCAGTGATGAAATTCCAACTTGGCTTCAAGGAGACACCGGATTGGTAGCAGTAAGATTATCTTTGCATCCTGATGTTATTAAAATTACTAATGAATTAGAAAGTCCTATTTGCTCTACCTCTGCAAATTTGAGTGGAGAAGAGCCAGCTAAGAATGAGTCAGACATAAAAAAAATTTTTGGGAGAGCTCTTCATATTGTTGATGGCGAATTAGGCAAACTTAACAAACCAACTCCTGTCCAAGAATTAATAACTGGAACATGGATTAGAAAATGAAACTTGGAGTAATTGGCTCACCCATAGAACATAGCAGATCACCAGAAATTCATTATGAATTTGCTGCACAGTTTGATTTAAACATTTCATTTGAGAAATATTTGGTTGAAAAAAAAGAATGCATTGATTGGGTCAAAGATTTTTTTGCAAACAAGGGATCTGGGTTGAGCGTAACCCTTCCTCTAAAAGAAGTAGTTTTAGGAGCAGCAGACGAAATTTCGGAAAGAGCGCTTCAAGCTGGAGCCGCAAATATGTTGCACCTGAGGGGAAATAAGATTTTTGCAGACTGCACAGATGGAATTGGTCTAGTTAACGATTTTAAAAATAATGAAATTGAGATCGTAAATAAAACCATCTTAGTTATCGGCGCGGGAGGAGCAAGCAGGGGAATACTTCCCTCGCTATTAAATGAAGATCCTAAACAAGTAATAGTCGCAAACAGAACTACCGAAAAATCATTTAAATTAGTGTCTGAAATCCAAGAAACAAGCGGGTTACAGATGAAAAGTTCTATTCTTATGCCCACAGGTTTAAGTTTAAAAGGTATAGATTTTAATACTTTTGATATTGTTATAAATGCAACATCTATCTCCACATCAAAAGAGCAAACACTTGATATAGACAAAGCTATTTTTAATAAAGCTTCTGTAGCCCTTGATTTATACTACTCTCAGAGCGATACACTTTTTATGAAAATGGCTAAAGACAGCAATGTTCATACTGTGCTGGATGGGTGGGGTATGCTAGTTCACCAAGCTGCGGCTTCATTTAATCAATGGAGCGGATTCAATCCCAAAATAAAAGAGGCGCTTAAGTCACGTAGAGACTAGCCCTCGAATGCGCTAAAATACTGGCAAAATTTCAATCTAACACGTTTCGAGTGATGATAATTTTTAGAATAATTTTACTTGCTTTGCCACTAATATCTCTGCCGGTGTTTGCTGGCTGGGACGACGTGAATATGTCTCCAGGAGCTACAGCTCTTGGTCAAGAAATTTTTGGTTTACATATGACCATATTCTGGATCTGTTTCGCCATAGGAGTCGCGGTTCTTAGCGCAATGGCTTTCATTTTATTTAAATATAGAAAAAAAGAGGGAGTTGAAGCGGCAAAATTTGATGACAGCACTTTCTTAGAATTTACTTGGACAATCCTTTTCGCTCTTATTCTTATTGGAATGTCTATTCCGGCTACCATAACAATGATTAGAGCTTACGACGATACTGAAGGAGATATTAATATTTTGATTACTGGCCATCAGTGGAAATGGCAGTATGAGTATATTGAAGACGAAGTGAGCTTTTTTAGTAATCTTTCAACCTCTCTTGATGAAAGAAATAACTTAGCTCCTAAAGGTGAAAATTATTTACTCGAGGTCGATGAACACCTAGTTATTCCAACCGGAGCTAGAATAAGATTTTTAATCACTGCAAACGATGTCATTCACTCTTGGTGGGTACCAGACTTCGCAATAAAACAAGACGCAATTCCTGGATTTGTTAACACTGGTTGGACACAAGTAAACGAGCCCGGAATATTCAGAGGACAATGTACAGAGCTGTGCGGACAATATCATGGATATATGCCGATAGTAGTGGAAGCGGTTTCTCCAGAAGAGTACAAAGAATTTATATTCCAAAAGAAAGAAGCAAAACTTCAACAAGCTGCCTTGACCGAGAAATTTTGGACGACTGAAGAATTAATGGCTATGGGCGAAGGGGTATATCAAAAAAATTGTGTGGCTTGTCATCAAGTCAATGGAGAAGGATTGGCACCAGTTTTTCCTGCTTTAGCGGGAAGCGACATTGTCATGAATGATAAGGCCAGACAAATCGAGATTTTAATGGAAGGGGTTCAGGGTGCTGCAATGCAGTCTTATGCTGAACAATTAACTGAAGTAGAAATAGCTGCGGTGATAACTTATACCAAAAAGTCTTGGGGTAATGATGCCTCTGGAACTGGTGAAATAGTTGCACCGAAAGAAATTTTAGATTACAAAACAAATAAATTATAGAGGAAAAAAATGAGTGCAGTCATAGAGTCACATCACGACGATCATCACCACGGACCAGCAAAAGGGTTCTCTCGATGGTTGTACACAACTAATCACAAAGACATTGGTTCGTTATATCTTTGGTTCAGCTTCATTATGCTTTTTGTGGGCGGGGCTATGGCCATGGTTATAAGAGCCGAGCTTTTTGAACCTGGAAGTCAAATCGTATCTCCAGAGTTCTACAATCAGATGGTAACCAATCACGGTCTGATAATGGTCTTCGGTGTAATCATGCCGGCTTTCGTGGGTTTGGCTAATTGGATGATTCCTATGCAAATCGGCGCTCCAGACATGGCTTTGCCTAGATTAAATAATTTAAGCTTTTGGATTTTACCAGCAGCATTCGGAGTCTTACTCTCGACTTTCTTAATGGAAGGCGGAGCTCCAAATTTTGGTTGGACTTTTTACGCACCTTTGTCAACTGAGTATGCTCCTCCAACGGTCACCTTCTTCATATTTGCTGTCCACATAATGGGAGCTTCTTCGATCATGGGATCAATTAACATTATTACCACGATCCTTAACATGAGAGCTCCAGGTATGACGCTTATGAAAATGCCGCTATTTGTTTGGTCATGGCTTATTACAGCTTATCTGCTTATTGCCGTGATGCCAGTTTTGGCTGGAGCAGTAACCATGATGTTGATGGACATCCACTTTGGCACAAGTTTTTTTAGTGCCGCAGGAGGCGGAGACCCTGTTTTATTCCAACACGTGTTTTGGTTTTTTGGACACCCTGAAGTTTACATTATGATACTGCCTGCTTTTGGAATCGTTTCTCATATCATTGAGACTTTTTCGAGAAAACCGATTTTTGGCTACTCGTCGATGGTTTACGCGATTGCTTCAATCGCTCTTTTATCTTTTGTAGTTTGGGCGCACCACATGTTCACAGTAGGTATGCCTATTGCTGGTGAATTATTTTTCATGTATTCGACTATGCTGATTGCTATCCCCACAGGAGTTAAAGTATTTAATTGGTTATCAACTATGTTCAAGGGCTCCCTAACATTTGAAACGCCGATGTTATTTGCTATTGCCTTTGTGGCATTGTTTACTATTGGAGGCCTTTCAGGATTGATGTTGGCGATAGCTCCTGCAGACTTTCAATACCACGATACTTATTTTGTGGTTGCACATTTCCATTATGTTCTCGTCCCCGGAGCGCTCTTCTCTATTGTGGCTGCTGTTTATTACTGGCTGCCAAAGTGGACAGGTTATATGTATGACGAGGTCCTAGGGAAGACTCATTTCTGGCTATCTTTTATCTCAGTGAATCTAACTTTCTTCCCAATGCATTTTGTTGGATTGGCTGGAATGCCAAGAAGAATTCCTGATTATGCTATGCAATTTGCTGACTACAATATGATCGTCAGTGTTGGTGCATTTCTATTTGGACTTTCACAGCTACTGTTTCTATTTAATGTTTTGAAGTGTGTTTATTACGGTAAAAGCGCTACGGCAGAAGTTTGGGAAGGAGCAAAAGGAAAAGGTCTAGAGTGGACTGTCGATTCACCTGCGCCTTATCATACTTTTGAAACTTCACCGGATTTAACTAATCCTCAAACCAACAATTAATCTATGGGCCAAACAAAAAATGTATTCCGGTTGTTACTTCTTACATTTGGGATGTTTGGTTTTGGTTTTGGTTTAGTTCCCTTATACGATATTTTCTGTGATATCACCGGTTTAAATGGAAAAGTAACCGGGCCAACTATTTCTTCTTATGACGAAGAAATAGAGACTAGAACTATGAAGGTTACTTTTGTAACCCTTAATAATAAAAATATGCCTTGGAGTTTTAAATCAGACTCACCGCAAATGAAGATAGAAACTGGGAAGGATTATTTGATGAATTTTACCTTCACAAATACCACCGCCGAGCCGATGGTTGCTCAAGCAATCCCCAGTGTTTCCCCAGGACGTGGAGCAAAATATTTTCACAAAACAGAATGTTTTTGTTTTGAACAACAATATCTTGCTGCAGGCGAATCTATTACGATCCCAGTGAAATTTGTAATTGATCCGGAGATCCCAAAAGATATTTCGTCTTTGGCTTTGGGGTATACTTTGTTTGATGTGACTGAACAGTTCGCATATAAATAATGAGCTCAGAATCTTCTTATTACGTACCAGCTAGCAGTAAATTGCCAATTTTCATGGCGCTTTCTTTACTGTTATTTGTTTATGGTGCAGGTTACACCATAAATGATCTTGGGAAAGAAGACTCTTTCTCTCATTGGATATTAATTTCAAGTTTTCTTCTGATGTGGGGCACGATGTTTTTCTGGTTTTCTGAGGTAATCAAAGAAAACGATAAAGGGATGTACAGCGATCAATTGAATACTTCTTTTGTGCATGGAATGTCTTGGTTTATTTTTTCAGAAGTTATGTTCTTCTTCGCCTTCTTCTTGGCTTTAGGCTACGTCAGAATTTTTGCAGTCCCTTGGTTAGGTGGGGAAGGTGAAAAAGGTATAGCAAATATTTTATGGCCTGGATTTGAAGCTAGTTGGCCATTGATGGAGACGCCAGATAACGAAAGATTTCCAGGAGCCCATCACAATATGTCCATACCAGCTTTGAGCAAGATTCATACTTGGTTGCCGTTTTGGAATACTTTATGTTTAGTAACGTCAAGCGGAACTATAGCCCTTGCGGAAGCCGCATTGAAAAAAGGAAATCGAAAAGGTTTTAAACTTTGGATGGTAGCAACTTTAACGCTTGGTTATATATTTGTAGTTTTACAAAGTGTTGAGTATTACGAGGCTTATGCCCACATGGGCCTAACTTTAGGAGCCGGTATTTATGGGACTACTTTCTTTTTAATGACTGGTTTTCATGGATTTCATGTTTGTCTTGGGGCTATTATTTTGACAATAATGACAATCAGAGGGTTTAGAGGAGCATTTAGTGAGCATGAACATTTTGGATTAGCTGCAGGATCTTGGTACTGGCATTTCGTTGATGTGGTTTGGATTCTTTTAGTACTTGTTGTATATGTTTTTTAACCCCAAGGGGCTCCAACTTCCAAATTTCCAGTCGTAATACCAATCGCAAGCGTAGCTAATATCAAAAGAGCTAAAGTAACCCTGACTCTTAATGTGTAAAATGCCCTTGAAGTTGACCCCTTATCTTTCACTAGAAAGAAGGCGCTTGAAAAGAGACTTATCAACATAGCGGCTGCAAGTATGAGAATAATTATTTTGAAAATCATGGTAGGTAGTATAGTTTAATTATGGAAAAAGTTAGATGGGCGGCGCTAATTACTTTTTTTGCTTTATTTTCTTTGACATTATCTCTTGGCATTTGGCAAATAAATAGAGGTTATGAAAAAAAGGAATTAGAAAATACCTATTCTTTACAGCAGTCTTATCCCGTAGAAGAAATAACTTATAATCTCGATTCGAAAATCAATTTGTATCGAAACGTATCTATTAAAGGAAGATTTTTAGAAGATCTTTTCTATCTAGATAACAAAATACATAACGGAAAACCAGGAGTAGTGGTAATGAGCCCTTTTGAATTAGACGATGGCTCAGCATTGATGATCTCAAGAGGTTGGATAGAAATGACTGATAGAAAAAATTTTACAAGAATAAAAACTCCTGCAGAATCCCTATCGCTTGTAGGTACCTTAAGACCGTCTTCTACAGGTTTAACTTTAAGTTCAAATACTACCTTTGAATTGGATAGTTCTCTTTTCTTGATTCAATCACTAGATTTAGACGAAATAAAAAGCATCATTGGCAGAGATTTGAAAGATTTTGTTTTAGAACTTTCTGATTTATCTCCTGCAAGCTTTACATCTATATGGAAGCCAATTAATTTGTCCTCGTACCGTCATTTTGGCTATGCCTTCCAGTGGTTTGGGCTTTCAGTTGTAATTTTGGTTGGAGTTTGCGTCTATCTTTTTAGAGGAAAAAGAAATGAATCAAAATAAAGGTTTTTATATTGCCTTAACGATATTTTTAATTCCTATATTGGTCATCACCTTGAGCACGGCGTGGTACTACTTGGGTTTCGGACCTAAAACTAAAGTTAATTATGGAGATTTAATTGAGCCTAGTTTGTACCTAGGCGAACTAGACTTGGAATTAGATTATCAATATTTAGATATTGATAGCATGGAAAGAAAGTGGATGTTGATCACCTTTATTAAAGATAGGTGCGATGAAACTTGCTTAGAAACTATCTACATTGCTAGACAAGTTAATGTTTTATTATCAAGAGAGCAGGGAAGATTTAAAAGATATGTAGCTTCAACTGCAGCCGAATTAAAAACGCTTGAACCAAGTCTTATTTCTAATTATGAAGATTTAAACTTCATTACTATAAATGACTTGGATTTAGTTGAGAGTAAGTTTAAAGAATCAAAAGTAGACCTTTTCCAATCCACTAATTTATTTGTGGCAGATCCTTTGGGTAACGTAATTCTTTATTACTCTGGCGACATTGATGGAAAAAAGCTTTTAGCTGACTTAAAGAAATTATTAAAGGCATCAAAAATTGGTTAGTTTAAAAAAATTAAAAATTATTAGTTTTCTTGGCGTTTTTTTAGCGTTTGGAGTAGTTAGTTTGGGAGCTTGGACTAGATTAGTAGATGCAGGTTTAGGTTGTCCAGATTGGCCTGGATGTTATGGGTTCGCAATTTTTCCTATGACCGAGGCAGAAATTGCTCAAGCAAATGAATTATATCCAGAAAGAAAATTTGAAATAGAAAAAGCGATTCCAGAAGTAGTGCATAGGTATTTTGCAGGATTTTTAGGATTATTAATAATAGGGATTTTTATAATGTCGCTTTATTTGAAACCTTACAATTCGTTAGTAACAAAGTTAACGGGAGCATTAGTTGTTTTAGTTTTGTGTCAGTCAACTTTTGGGTACTTGACGGTAAGCTTGAAGCTGTGGCCACAGGTCGTAACGATGCACTTATTGGGAGGGTTTGCGACCACAACTCTCTTATTTCTTACTTATATGAAGCTGAAAGATTTAGATACTGGGTCCAGTGAGCCTTTTAGTGTCAGTAAAAAAACTTACAGACTTTTAAATTTTGCCTTTCCTGTTTTGGTAGCTCAGATTATTCTTGGAGTTTGGCTTAGCTCTAACTATGCAGCTTTTGCTTGTCCAGATTTTCCCCTTTGCCAAGGGCAAATATTGCCAGATTCAGATTTTCAAATGGGATTTAACTTCATGCAAAGCATCGGCCCAGATTATTTGGGTGGTAAGTTAGATCACCAGTCCAGAACTGCAATTCATTTAGTACATAGATTAGGAGCATTATTAGTTACTTTTTATTTTGTCGCTTTGATCGCTTCTTTTTATAGCGAAAAATTGAAAAAATATTCAGGAGTTTTAACTTTCTTTTTATTTTTACAATTACTATTAGGCGTTTCTAATATTATTTATCGCCTTCCTTTATATGTCGCTATAGCGCATAATTTAGGAGCTTTATTTTTGTTATTAGCAATTTCTTACTTTAGACTTAAAATCAGTGTCAACAGATAGCCTAAAATATTCCAAATCAAACATTAGTGCTTATTTAGAACTTACCAAGCCAAGCATTATCTATCTTTTGGTTTTGACCGCGGCCACTTCGATGTTTTTAGCTGAAGGTTTTGCTTCAAATCTTATTCAAGTTTTTACTGGGATAATTGGAATTGGAATGATTGCAGCTTCCAGTGCAGCTACAAATCAAATATTAGATGTTTCAATTGATAGTAAAATGAAACGAACAAGCAAGAGACCTTTGGTTCAAAATGCTATTCCGATGTCCAATGCTATTATCTTTGCTTTTTTCTTGCTTGCAGTTGGCTCATCTATTCTATTAACTTTTAATAACTTTTTGTCTTGGCTTCTAACTTTCTGGACCTGGGTTTTTTACGCTTTCTTTTATACAAAGATTCTAAAATACACAGGAACTCAAAACATCGTAATAGGAGGTCTGGCTGGTGCAATGCCTCCGCTTTTAGGATGGGTTTCTATCACGGGCTCAATTGATTCCCTGCCGTTATTGCTTGTTCTGATAGTTTTCATTTGGACGCCTCCACATTTTTGGGCCTTAGCCATTGATAGAAAAGAGGACTATGCAAATGCAGGAGTCCCGATGATGCCCGTAGTTAAAGGAGTTTCTTACACAAAAACTCAAATCGTACTTTATTCGTTTTTACTGCTGGCAGTCTCTTGGCTTCCATTTGCAACAGGTTTTCTTGGAGTTTTTTACCTTGCCGTGTCTTCATTTCTAGGAGGGATTTTAATTTATCTAGCCATAACTTTTAAAATGGATCGAGATAATAGAAAAGCCATTCCTTTTTTTCTTTATTCAATAATTTATTTAACGGTTTTGTTTATTTCTATGCCATTGGATAGAATTCTCTTTTAACAATGAGTCAAAATAATAATATTAAATACACAGTTGTTTCTTGTTTAGCAATCATTTCAATGGTAATCGGGCTATTTGTTTATGACACGGTTACGGAAAAAGAATTGACTGCCGATCAATATAAACTTTTAAAATTTTACAAGTTAAATACTAAAAGAGAGTTGAGTGATTTTAGACTTGCTTCGGGTGATGAAGTCTACTCCAACCAAAACCTTCAAGACCAGTGGAATTTAATTTTTATGGGTTTTGCCTCTTGTCCTGATATGTGTCCGATGACCATGAGTCAAATAGCTAAAACTTCAGATTTGCTAAAGGCTGAATCACCAGAATTACTGGAAGACATAACTTTTACCATTGTTTCAGTTGATCCAGATCGAGACTCACCTTCAAAAATCTTAAAATATGCTCAGGCATTCAATGAAGATTTTATCGGTGTATCCGGAGCTATTGAGGAAATCTATAAGTTAGCAACGAACCTTACTTTGCCGTTTGTTCCAGTTTTGAATTCAACTGAAAATAACTACGATATGGACCACAGCATGAACTTAGCTTTAATAAGTCCAGATGGAAAATATTACGGATTCTTTAAAAGTCCTCACAATCCTGAGAATATTGCTAAAGCTCTAAAAAGTCTAATAATCTTCGCAAGATAGTCACCTAATTTTTGTTGAAATTATCTCATCAGAGTTTATATTAAATGACGGTGTTGAGAATAGTTCTCAACAATTTATAAATTTTAGGAGAGAAATATGACATTAGAACAAATAACGTTCGCTTTTCAGACGGGAAGAATGGTTGATGCTTTGGCATTCATTGGATCCATAATAGCTATCTGGTTAGCCTTAAGAGTAGCTAATATGACTGGAGAAAATCCAGATTCAAATATTATTGCAAAAATAGTTTCAACAGGATTTGGAGCTTGCATTGTCCTTGGAAGTTGGCAGGCATATACCTTTGCAGCAAACACTTTCATCAACGCCGCAGCAAGAATTGAAATGTTTGGTATAGAAAACACACCAAATCCTGAACGAACTCAGGGTTTTTTAGATTTTGTAGGTACAACTGAAGTAGCTGCGACACCGACACCCTTGGGAATTGCCTTTCTAGCTATCGTTTCATTAATGATCGTCACCCTGATTTGGGTTCCAAGAAATAATTAAGGAGAAATATCATGGAAATAGCAATACTTAATCAAGGGTATGTAGCTGTATTACAGTTACAAGGAATATTCTTTATTGGAAATATACTTCTTTTATGGATGATGTTTAGAGGAGTTACTAATGCGAATCTTTATGGGGTAAATACTTTTGGCAAAGTTATGCACTCAATAGTTTCACTTTGTGTAGTCGCATTTAATGCCGGCACTTATGGGAATGTAACTTCTTCTGTAAATAATTGGGCTTATGCTCTATCCGAAAGCGGTGAAGAGTTAACAGGAGGACTTCAACAATTTGTAGATAGCGTTGGAGCTACTGGATACGTGTCTGCATCTTTAATTCCATCAGATCCACTAGGAATTGTCTTTTACGTAGCAATACTTATAGGTCTCATTGGTGGAATGTGGACCGCGCCCGAGCCCAAAGAACAAACTGCTTAATAAAAATGTAAGTTTTAAAAAAAGGAGGCTTATGCCTCCTTTTTTTATGACTTGGAACTTTTAAATTTCTTTAAATCAAATTTCTATCACCACTTTTCCTGTAGCGGTTCTCTCTTCTAAAGATTTTATGGCATCGACAGCTTCATCTAAAGAATAACTTTTCGTGATTTCGGGTTTGATCTTACCTTCGGCATGTAAGGCAAATAGCTCTTTAAAATTTTTCGTGTTTTCTTCTGGCTCTCTACCAGTGAAACTTCCCCAAAAAACACCAACAATGGAACAGCCTTTTAGCAGGGCAAGGTTTGTTGGAACTTTTGGAATTCCAGCTGGAAAGCCAATGACAAGGACTCTGCCATCCCAATTAATACATCTCATGCATTGTAAAAAGATATCGCCGCCTACAGCGTCATAAATTACATCAGCTCCTAGTCCATCGGTTAAAGCTTTTACTTTTTCTTTTAACTCACCATCGCCATAATTAATTACTTCGTCAGCACCTAATCTTTTCGCGATATCTAGTTTTTCTTGGTTACTTGCAGCGGCTATGACTCTTGCTCCCATGGCTTTACCAATTTCTATCGCCGTTGTTCCAACTCCACCTCCAGCACCAGTTACCAAGAGTGTCTCGCCTTCCTTGAGCTTACCTCTTTGTTTTAATGCATAGTAAGTCGTTCCGTAGTTAAGTGGGAAAGCTGCTCCATCTTTATAGTCCATAGTTTCTGGCAATGTCATTAGAGTTCCAGCAAAAGCTGAAACTTTTTCCGCAATCCCACCGTTTCCGATCATCGCAATCACACGATCTCCCTCTTTCCAGTCAGTGACACCCTCACCTACTTCAGAGATTACTCCAGCAACTTCGCCTCCTGGTGAAAATGGAAAGGGGGGTTGAAATTGATACTTGCCTTGAATAATTAAAACATCAGGAAAGCTTATACCTGCAGCTTTAACGTCAATAATTACCATTCCTGGTTCAGCTCTCGGGTCTTCTATTTCTTCAACTTTGTGGGAATCGACTGGCCCAAATTCTCTACATACAAATGCTTTCATATCTCTCCTTAATTAATTTAATGCATTTAAATAGTTTTTTAAAAAATCTGCAAATGGAATTTCTTTTTCTTTTTCAAGCTCATTAAATTTTTTCACCGAAGCTTCAGCTTCATTTTTTAAATACGTCAAGTCCTTATTTAATTGAGCAAAATATTTTTTGTGTTCTTTGAAAATTTCTAAATTAAATTCGGTCCAATTAAAGTTGTTTTCTTTCAGAGTTTTTAAAATCTTTCCAGAGGGAGTCAAATCAGGATGATCTATTTTTCTTTGTTGAAGCTCTAGTGTTTTGTTTAAATTAATTTTCAAGTCTGTCGCTTGATCTGAAATGGAAGTTACATAAGTATGAATTCTTTCTAGAATGGACTGAGCAGCTTTCTTGATAGGAATCTCCGTACCTTTGACTAAAATCTTTAGATCCGGATTTCTTCCATTTTTAACGACGTTTTGCCAATTTGTTTGAATCTCTATTATTTCTTCCTTTGTTGCAATACGGTTTTCATCAGCCAGACATGTCATTAGGTAGGCTTCCAAAAAGTAACTAGTCTCTGAAGAAAGGCTCAAAGGATCAAAAGGGTCGTTGTCTAAGCATCTAACTTCAACATACTCTATTCCCTTTTCTCTTAAGACGTTTATTGGCCTCTCGCCTGAACCAACAATTCTTTTAGGTCTTATCGAGCTGTAGTATTCGTTTTCAATTTGAATGATTGAATCATTGATCTGAATGTATTCCCCATTTCTTTCAGTTCCTATTTCTTCATATTTAGGATATTTTTTCTTTAATGCAAATAGAAGGTTTTCAACATATTCTTCTAAATTATTGTAGGCAATATAAAGATTGTCTTGAGCGTTAGACATATAGCCTAATTCACTCATTCGCAGGCACGTAGCATATTCTAAGTAAAAATCTTCATTATTTAATTCTTCTAAAAAGTTTTCTCTTCCTGATATAAAGGTTTTTGGAACAATTGGGCTTGCTCCAAAAAGGTAAAGCAATAACCACGCATTTCTTCTGAAATTCCTAACTAAACTCAAATAAGATTCATTTTTGTATTCTTTCAATGAATGCGTTTCAGCACCAAGATGTAAAAAAAATTCATCAGCGAGAGAAAAATTGTAGTGAATGCCAGAAACACATTGCATCATGCTACCGTATCTTTCACTTAATCCCTTTCTGTATAGATTTTTAAGACGCCCAGAATTAGTTGAACCGTATTCTGCAATTCTTATTTGATTTTCGTTTTCAATCGCACAAGGTACACTACTTGGCCAGATGATTTCGTCACAATTAAGGTAGACGTAACTTAATACGTCCTCTAATTGTCCTAGCGAAGCATCGATAGAGTTTTGTTTATTTGTTATCAACTCTAATAGAGCTTCAGAAAAATCAGTAGTTATAAATTGATTAGTTAAAGTAGAGCCTAATGATTCGGGATGATCTGATTCGGAAATGGTCGTACCCGAAACTCTTAGCGACTCCTTTTCTATGCCTCTAAATGTGTATTTTGAAAAATCTTCAAGGTTTGAGTCTTTTAATAGGTTTAATGTCTCTTTAAAAGATTTGGACATGGGTTAAAATTTTATAAAACAGGCCCAGAATTTCTTATTTCATCTGACACCTCAAATTTAGAGATGTTTTCATTAAATTTGGTTGCAAGTTCTTCAGCAGCTTTATTGTAAAGATCTGAATTTGACCAGGTTTCTTTAGGGTTCAATAAATTTGTATCTACTCCTGGTAACTCTGTTGGTATTTCCACGTTCATAATATCAAGTTTATCTCTGGAGCTATTTTCAATTTCTCCCGACTGAATCGCTTTGATTATGCTTCGAGTTGTAGGAATTTTAAATCTTGAACCAACGCCGTAAGAACCGCCAGTCCAACCTGAATTCACTATGTACACTTTGCTTCCAAAGCCTTCGATTCTTTTCATCAACAAATCAGCATAAACCTGTGCCTTTCTTGGGAAGAAGGGAGCCCCGTAACAATTTGAAAAAGTTGAATCAATATCCGAAGTGGAACCAAGTTCAGTAGATCCAACTTTTGCCGTGTAACCACTTAAGAAGTGATATGCTGCTTGCTCTTTTGAAAGAATAGAAACTGGAGGCATAACACCTGATAAATCACAGGTTAAAAATATAATTGCGTTTGGCTCGCCTCCATAATTTTTTGTTAGATGTTGATCTACATGACTGAGAGGGTAAACACAACGCCCATTCTCTGTAAGAGATGTATCTGAATAGTCAGTCTCTAACGAGCTTGGATTGAAAACAACGTTCTCGATGATTGATCCGTGCTTAATTGCATTCCAAATCACGGGTTCATTTTTTTCTGACAAATCTATAGTTTTTGCGTAACAACCACCTTCGATATTAAATACAATTCCGTCACCCCATCCATGTTCATCGTCTCCTATCAACCATCTGTCTGGGTCTGCTGAGAGAGTGGTTTTCCCAGTACCCGATAAACCAAAAAAAAGTGAGACATCTCCATTTGTTCCTGCATTGGCTGCACAGTGCATGGAGAGGACATCGCTTTCAGGTAAAATAAAGTTCATTACACTAAACATAGATTTTTTCATCTCACCAGCATAAGCAATGCCTAAAATTAAAATTTGATTTGTTGAAAAATTTATCATTACAGTTCCATCCGAATTTGTTCCGTGACGTTTAGGGTCACAAACAAAATTAGGAGCGCACCTCAAATGCCATGTGGGTTTATTAATTGGATTGAATGAATTTGGTCTTATAAATAAGCTTTGACAAAACATGTTATGCCAAGCCAATTCATTTTCAACTCTCACTGGCTGGTAATGTTCTTCACTGGCGCCAACGTGAAGGTCGGATGTAAAAACTGTTTTGTCCTTAAGATATTCTTCTGATTCATCCCAAAGTTTTTCAAAAATTTGAGATTCGATAGGTTGATTGTCATGACCCCAATTCACTACATCACGAGTTTTGTCATCACTGACAATGAATTTATCTGCTGGACTTCTTCCGGTTCTTTTTCCAGTTGTAACGACTAGCGCTCCACTTTTTACAATAGTCCCTTCGCCATTTTTTAAAGCGATTTCAAGCAGAGAATCTGATGGTAAATTATGATTCATATATCTCCCAAAATTTAGGGCCGGGCCGACCCTAAAAGGTTTCTTATTATGCCAAATTTAAATGTTATATCATACTCATA
This sequence comes from uncultured SAR86 cluster bacterium, assembly GCA_902527995.1. Taxonomy (GTDB): domain Bacteria; phylum Pseudomonadota; class Gammaproteobacteria; order Magnimaribacterales; family AG-339-G14; genus AG-339-G14. The sequence continues at coordinate 36,830 of CABZRA010000005.1, read as the reverse complement.
AATAGTAATATTTCCCTTCACAGGAGTTGTTAATGAACGAAGATTTAAATTTTCAAAAAGGTCAATACGGGTATATAGAATATAAATCTTCTAACCCTTTCGAGTTTCATCAAATCATAAAAGATTACAAAAATTCTCCTCCACAAGACGCCAAGGGCTGGCTGTTATTCCCAGAAAAATTTTCGGGCAAGTTGTCTTGTATGGTCTGCGTACATCACAGTGGCGGCTGGGGCGGAGCCCAATATCAGATGATGATTCAACTTTTGGAAGCAGGATATGCGGTTTTTCAAGTAGATAGTTTCGATGCAAGGGGAGTGACAAGCACGACTGAAGATCAGTTGTCTGTTACCTACGCAATGTTAATGGCTGATGCTTATGAGGCATTGAAGTTTTTATCTAGACATCCCGACTTAGATAATAAAAAAATTGGGATTTGTGGATGGAGTTTAGGTGGGGCAGCGTCTCTATATTCTGCTTGGTTACCACTAGCTGAAAAATTAGCGCCAGATGGCGAGAGATTTGCGTTGCATTTGAATTACTACCCTTTAGCAATTTATTGGCCAGAAGAAATGCGCTGGTCTGGTTCACCGATACTAAATTTATTGGGAGGCAAAGATGATTACACTCCTTTTTCACTTGCTCAACGACTAACTGAAGGCATCAAAGATAATGGAGGTGATTGTCGATATATACTTTATGAAGATGGACTCCATGGATTTGATTCTGTGATGCCGAAAACTTTTTGGCCTGATTCCATTATTCCAAACACTGAAAAATTCGCAAGAATTGATAAGGAAGGCGACATCACTTACGAAACCGACGACGGTGAAATTTTACCGGGCAACACTATGGAGGACAGAATCGTTTTATTCGAAAAAATTGCGGCTTTAGGGGCCTGGACTGGTGGAAACTGGAATATTAGGAAAGCAGCAAAAAAAGATGCGTTTGAATTTATAGAAAAATCCTTATAGTTAGAAGATGAATTCTCTTCTTGAGTAACGCCAGTAAGCTATTAAAAAGACAATTAGTTCATTTACAAAAATCAATGCTGAAGTTCCATAAAAACTGCCGTCTAAGCCAAAGCTTAACAATCTGCCAATTAAAAAACTTCCCATTAAAATTGCAAAAGTTAAATAAACCTTTTTTCTTAAATTTACATTAAAAATACTCATCAGTGACATCAAACCCAAGATAGTAAAGAAAGCATATAACGCTCGAGTTTCGTTCAAGTAAAGATTTGATTCAGAATAAGATGTTACTCCGAGCATTCCCGCAATTACGTCAGGAAAGAACAGACCGAGAACGCCAAAACCAAACCATTCCAATCCAAACAATGTAAGAAAAATTTTGTCTAACATATTCCTTAAAATTTTATTGAATATAGTATAAGTTAAATACTTTCTAGAAAAAAAATTTAATTTAAAGCTAATAAATGAATCAAAAGCTTACTCTTTATCATGCCCATTGGTCATTATGTAGTCAAATGGTCAGAGTAGCTTTATATGAAAAGGGATTGCAATTTAAAAGTGAGAGAATAAAGCTTTGCGATCACAGTGATGAAGCTGGAAATCTAGCTGATGATTTTCTTAAAAATATAAATCCCACTGCAGTTGTCCCAGTTTTGAAACTCAACGATGAGATTATTCGTGACAGCGCTTATATTATTGAAAGAATTGATGATTTAGATGGAGACAATAAGATAAATCTTTGGCCACAAGATCCTTTCAAGAGGAGAGAGCTAAAAAAATGGGTAGAAGATACCACTATCACTGAAGGCGTGGGAATGGGAAAAAGTTTGGGGACCATGGTTCCATTGTTTTCCACTGGTCTAATAGAAGATCTTATTAAAAATTTAAAATTTAGATCTATTTTGAGGATAATTTTCAAACATCCTCGAAGAGATAGAAAAATTGCTTTCTTAATGATGTATTTTTTCTCTTTAAAACAGAGAATAGGACCAATTGTTTACAAAAGATTTACTAGGGAATTGATTGCGCTTGAAGAAAATTTAAAAGATAAAAATTTTTTACTGGGCGAATTTAGCCATGCTGATATAAATCTAATGTGTTGTTTTAACAGACTAGCCGAAATGAAATTGGAAAGCCTCCTGGAGATGCCGGAATTACCAAACGTTGCAAATTATTGGCAAAATATAAAAGCTAGAATTAGTTATCAGAGAGGAATTCTTGATTATCCTGACCACGAGGAAATGTTAGAAAAAATTTTTAATAGTGGACCAAATCCTCACTTAGAGATAATGCAGAATCAAATAATTGAAAACTTAAGTTCTTAAATTAAAACCTACAAATTTGTAATCGCCAACGCTTGATTGTCCAGTTTTTTGGGAGGATACTTAATGTTCATTTTAATTTTAACGGAGAGTACAAAAATGAAAAATAAGTTATACATTTTAACTTTGATCACAACTCTAACCATTTTTTCTGCATGCAGTTCTGAGCCAGAAATGACTTATGCAGATCTTGGATCCGAAGAATATCCCCAAAAATTTTATATGGAATATGTTCCATGTACTTATGGCGAAAATTGGTCAGTAGAAAATTTTAATAGCGATATGCTTCCCGAGTGGCAAGACTTGTTGGTCGAAACTAATTCAACCTTAGTGGCAGCTTACGGAATTACTTTCGAAGGCGATAAACCAGAAGACGCAGCTGGAGATGGTTTTTGGCAACTGGTATGGAATTCTAAAGCCGATGCAGAAGCCGGTTGGGAAACCTGGGAAGGTTATGATAAAACAACTGAGTGGGCAGAATCCACTGCTGACATTCTGGCTTGTGGTTCGAAAGCAGATACCTTCTCTTTTGATGCATATATAAGAAGAGATAGAGATGCTTTAGGAACTTTTGATTTGTCTTCTTTTTCTTCAGATTATCAACAATGTTCATATAACGAAGGACAAGGAGCAGATGAATTGATCGCGGTTATCGATCAATTTGAGGCTTGGATAGAAGCTGACCAAAACTCGTTAGGCGCGCCTTACACTTATGCAGTTTTGGCACCTGATTATGAGACAGAAGAATTAGATTTTTTCTGGGGTAACTTTCATCAGTCTGCCGAATTAAGAGATGCAGGCAACGCAAACTTTTTAGCTACTGGCATGGACGTTCAAAACGCATTTGATGAAGTGGTTAGTTGTGAAACACCTGTAAATTACAATTCAGGCGAAATACCTCTAACTTAAAGCTTTTTAAAAGGCTGCTTCGGCAGCCTTTTTTTTAGAAAATTCCAAGGACTCTTTCAATTAACCAAAAACTGCCCATTCCACCAATAGCATAAGATGATAGTTTGGTTACGGAAAAATTTAGCTTTACCTTTTGGAGCAGCCAAATAATTATTAAAAAAATTGGAATCATTATTAGCTGCCCTATTTCGATGCCAATATTGAAGAAAAGCAAAGAAAGTAATAATTGTTCATTAGCAATTCCAATTTCACTCAATGCTCCTGCAAAACCAAAACCATGAAGTAAGCCAAATGCAAAGGCCATAATCCATGGAGTACGATTTTTCTCCTTATCCTCTCCTATTTCTAGAGCTAAATAAATAATAGTTAGAGCAATCAATGCTTCAATACTAATAGACGGTAAGCTCACAATCTCAAATACAGATAAACCTAATGTAATGCTGTGAGCTAAAGTGAAAGCGGTGATGGTTTTTATTAAATTTTGCCAACCAAAAACAATAAATAGTAATCCAAAGACAAAGAGAAGATGATCAGGCCCGCCGATTAAATGCTCAATTCCCAAGGCAAAATAACCTGTTGGAAAAACTTGCGCCTCTTTTGGAATGGTTAATTTGGAGTCTTTTAAGCTAACCAAGCCCTCAAATCTTTCTCCATTTAAAAATTTAATAGTAACTAAGGCATCATTTAAAATTGACAATCCATTAATAAAAATACTTTTCCCTTTAATTGAATTATTACATTGCATGGATATTTTTTCAGTCAAATACTTACTTTCTTGAAAAGCTTCGATTGAATTAGATTCACAATCCCTAGGTAAAGACAAACTTACAGGTCCCAAATTTCGTAAGGGATACATCCAAGTTACATCGTATTCGAAATCCTCCTTTTCATTAACAACAAGATGTGCCGGATTAAATTCGTGGGTATTAACTACTGAGGATAGTAAAAAAAGGAGCAAACAAAAATTAAATCTATTCACTATAAGTTTGTTTTAAGTTTCGGCTAATAATAACTTCATAATCTTCTTTCAATTCATTCAGATAGTTAGATAGAGTTGAATCTTTTCTTTCCAACTCTAGGTCTACCATTACTCTTGGTTTGATTTCCTCAAGTTCGGGTATTCTTGCGGCTTGAAATCCAACTAATTTTATTAAGTGACTTCCGTAAGTAGACTCAATGGGTTGCGACCATTCATTTAATTTAAGATTTTCAAGTTCTGATGAAAAATTTATCCCAAAATCTTTTCTTAGCTCTTTTGGGCTTTTGTTTGTAAAATTTTTACCCAGAAAAAAAACATCTCCTTTAATTTCTTGAGACTTATCTAGAAGAGCTTTAGCATTTTGTGCTCTTGCCGATCCTTCATCTTCTTTAGAAAAATAAACATGAGTGAAATCGTACTGTTCGGGGATTAAATATTTATCAAGATTGTTTTCATAAAATTCTGAAATCTCTAAATCCGTGAGCTTGGTTCCTTTCGATTCTTGCTTCAAAAACATCAACTTCTGAGCCAATCTTCTTTTGATGATTTGGTCATTAGCGTCCAATCCTAATCTTAATGCTTCTCGATAAAGAATTTCTTCCTCTATTAAATTATCTATGACCGCTTTTGCTTCTTCAGGATTTGGGTTACGACCTACCTGCAATGCCCAAGAGTTCATAAGGCTATAAATTTCCTCTTCAGTGACATAAATTATCTTTTCGTCTTTAAATTTGGAAAAAGTCAAATCTAAACTAAGAATTAAAATTCCAATAACAAGAAAAATAGCTATTTTGCGAAGCATTTTTTAAAAAGAACTAAAGCCTTTCTGCGTTTATTCTGATGGGAGGAGGATTCTCGGCATTATCTGGGGTGTACCAGATTGGAGAACTCCAAGCTCTATCTTGAATTGTATCGTGAAGGTCTTCTCTAGGTTTAAAACCTGCACGAATGGCATCCCACGTTGACCATCTACATGTAGGATTCTCTAAAACTCTTACGTAATAAAATGAACTATCGTCCTTATTAAAATCGGGATCGGTCCAAATCACTTTTAATTCAGCTGATCCAACGTTTTGAGAAACAGCACAAGTTTCGATATCGACACGAGCGCCATTGTCAGGACATCTGTTTGTCTTTGGATCCACTTGGAGCCCGTCGGAACAGGCAATATCATAAACTTTCTCTGTAGGACTAGAATCGGCTCGACTGATTGAACCTTTAATTATTTGCACCCTTTGCAATGGAGCGCCATTAACGTCTCTTTGAGCCCAGACAAGAAAGCTTGGTGCTTTGTCTGTTTCTTCTGCAAAGATGTCACCGCCCATTGGCACCCCTGTTTCATAAGCTGACTTTATTATATCTTCGTCACTAAAAGTAAGCTCGTTTATATCAAATCCACCAAAAAATCTAACTAAGATTCTTGGACCTGAAGTTGCAAATGTTTCTTTTCTTCTGAAGGCATTAAAAATTGATTCTCTGGTATTTTCCTCAGCCCAAGCGCCTGCTAATCCAGAAGCGCCCCAGTTTTCCAAACCTCCAATGACGTAGTCTCCTTGTTCAAATTCTTTAAATGAAACACCGCCTCTATTAGGAACAACGTTTCTATCTTCTTCTGATACAGGTATCGAACCTCTAGCTCGAGGATCTGCGTCAACCAGTCCGATTTTGGACCAATAATTTTCTTCTCTTAGCCCCGCACCAATTACATGCGTATCACTTGCACCGATCAAACCAAACTTATAAGGATTTCCCGTGCCAAATTGATTAGACATCAACCCTCGAACGTAGGCATCTCTGACATAGCCACCCGCAGGGAAACTAAAAGCTGGAGGGATACTTCCTATTCTTGCCTCCATGATTTCAAAATCTGCCCATTCATCATTTGGTGATAATAATGGATGCGTATCTGAAGTGCCTTTTACTTGTGTCATTTCAACAATTGGTTCATTACGCATCCTCAAGGCAGCATATTCTTTTGATAAAGGCTCTCCAAAAAAAGTTTCCATCTCAAACATTTGTCCATTGGATCCATTACTGTTGTGCGGAAAGGCGATACTATCAATGCCTTGTTCTCTAATCTTATCCATCCAAGTCCAGAGATCTTCCGGGTTAATTGAATCAATTCTTGTATAAGGTCGCTTTGGCGCATTTGAAGATTTGAACATTACATTTCTATGTAAATTTTCATTAGCTACATCAGTAGAAGTTGTAAACTCATAACCAATAAAAGTAGTGAAATTTCCTGGATCGTAAGCGTCATTTGCAGCTTTTACAACATCAGCCCAAGCTGATAAATGCACGTCGTGATCATAAATCTTCAAGCCTCTAGCTAAGTTATTGGTAAGCACAGCTTGCCAAAGCTCCGGATCAAAATAGGATCTGGGATTGAGAAAAAAGTTTTGAAGAGTTTGCGCAAAAGTATTAAGCCTAGTGGCTCCGTTTTCAAGAGTTAAATTTTCTGGAGCATTCATATTATGAAATGCTTCAGCACCTGGAGCATTTGAGATTTCGGTAGACGTATCTGCGTAAGCCTCCATCATTCCCATAAAAAACCCATGATCTGAAACCATGTAAAAATCTAATGGCTCAACCAATTTCATGTCAAAACCTGCAGGATGTTTCACAGTTTCACCTCTAGCATAGCGGTAAGCATCAGATGGCGAACCAGTCGTACCAAAGAGGTAAGCGTCGAAGGAATGTTTTGTGTGAACATGAGTATCACCAAAATAAGCGTTTCTTATTTCATTGTAATCTGCATTGGGATCTTTAATTTTATCTATTGGCGTTTGAACTATATATAATGACTCATCAGAACAGCTGACTAATAAAATTATCAAAAATAATGAAATTATTTTTTTCAACTCACCACTCACAAAATAACAATAAATACTGTCATAAGGCTTAGCCTATATCAATTGAAATTTTCCCAAAATGTTTATTATCAATTTGATGTTGAAATGCAGCTGCTAAATTTTCAAGATCAAAACTATCGCTTATAACTGGCTTAATTTCATTTTCCTCTAAATACTCTATCATCGCAATTTGAGAGTCTTGGTTTGCCATGGCAATACCACTTAATCGGATTTGTTTTAGAAAGATTCTTGGTAAGATAATTTCACTTACCGAAGGACCACTTAAAACACCTATCAAGGCAATGTGACCTGCAAGTTTTGTGCAACGTACAGACTCACTGAAAGTTCCAGCGCCACCTACCTCTACGACGTGATCAACCCCTACGTTGTCAGTCAATTTTAAAACTTCTTTGCCCCATTCTGGATGTGTTTTGTAATTGATTAAATGATCAGCACCAAGTCGCTTAAGTTTTTCAAGTTTGTCATCACAAGAGGATGTAGCAATTACAGTTGCTCCAAAACTTTTTGCAAGTTGAAGAGCAAATACCGACACACCTCCAGTACCTTGTACTAGAACAGTTTCTCCTGATCTTAAATTTCCTTCATCCACAAGAGCGCGCCACGCGGTCAGACCCGCACAAGGCAAAGTTGCTGCTTCCTTTAATGTAAGGTTGTTAGGAATTTTAGTAATGGCAGTTTCTGGAATTGAAATATATTCAGTTGCATAACCATCTTGGTTATCACCTATAAAACTTAACAATTCGTATTTTGGCGGCCCGTTGACCCAATTTGGAAAACACATGCTCATTACTTTATCGCCAGATTTCCATTTAGTTACTTCTTCACCTATTTCAACGATTTCTCCTGCTGAGTCTGAGAGAGGGACTCTTTTGTCCTCAGTAGGAATTAAGCCGAGTGCAACCATAAGATCATGATAATTCAAGCTACTGGCATTTACTTTTAGTAGCACGTCTTTAGAGCCAGGCTTTGGATTTTCAGCTTCCGTAATTTTTAGATTTTCTAAACCTCCTGGTTTAGACAGTTGAATTTGTTTCATTTATCCCCCTTATTTAAAAAAAATATCTTATCAGTTAATAAGAGTTCATATAAATTCCTAAAAATGCATAAAAAAAGACCTTTTTAATAACTTTTGGTAAATTCTATATAAAATAAGATAAATTCGGTAAAAATTATCAATCTTTAACTAGCCTGAAATCCCTTTCTGAGTATACTTTCAGCCTAATAGTGCAGAAATGGTAATAAAAAGAGCTTTTTTGATAACATTTAGATCAATTAGGTAATTTTTAACTAATTTTTATAAAGATTAAGGTAAAGCAGCTATGAATTATAATTTGCACAAGTTTAATACACGGAGTTGTTTAAATGAACTATACAAAAGCACTGTTGGGTACGTTAGGTTATGTTGTATGTCTCTCTGCAATTGTATATGTAGGTAGCTTAGGAATATTAACCTTCGCCTCCTGACGTTAATGGAGTAACAAACAAGTTTCTTCTCCCCCACGTTGCCCTAGCTTTCAGCTGGGGCAACTTTTTTTGAAGGAAAGTCGCCCCAGTCTAGCTGGGGCCATACTCTTTTCTTTATTTATCTGTAAAATCCAAATTATGAAAGATAAGAAAGAATGTTTGAGCTGTAAAAAAGAGCTGCCTTTTTATTTTTTTGATAAAGACCGTTATGGACTAATGGGTCTTAAAAAAATCTTTCGTAATTGTGTAAGAACGTCCTAAGACGAGCAAGAAATTTCTAAATTTTTCCCCCACTCGGGTGACTCCTTTGCATAGTCATCAAGGCCTTTATGATCTAAGAAAGGATTTTTTAAAATTTCTAATAATTTATTAACTTCTGAAAAATCTCCTTTTTCAGCCTTCTCGATTGCGACTTGAGCTAGGTAATTTCTAAGAATAAATTTTGGATTATTTGCTTTAACTATTTCCTCGTGTTTATCTTGCGATATTTCTTCAAATTCAAATCTTTTTCTTAATTTTTCTTGGAGACTAAATTTTTTATCTCCAAAAATAAAGCCATTTAGATTCCTAAAGAAATTCGTGTAATCTAGTTTTTCTTGCTTTAAAAAATTTAAAGTTTCTTCGATCAATTCAAAATCCTTGTGATCTTTTTTTATGAGACCAAGTTTCCCTCTGAAGAGATGAATAAAATGATTGTAAAAATACAGCTGATAATTTTCTAAAGATTTTTTAAGTTGTGTTTCGTTTATTAAGGGTGACAAAGCCGACGCAAGTGCCTGACAATTCCAAAGTCCAATGTTAGGTTGGTTGTTAAAAGAATATCGACCTTGATAATCCGAATGATTGCAAATGTAATCGGGTTGATAGTTCTCTAAGAAGCCAAAAGGTCCAAAATCAAAAGTCTCTCCAAGAATAGACATATTGTCTGTATTCATTACTCCATGAGCAAAGCCAACGCTTTGCCAAGCAGCAATGAGCTCTGCCGTTTTTTTAACTACCGCCTCAAAAAATAATTCATTTTTATTCTCAAGTTCTACGTATTCAGGAAAGTATTCTTCGATGACATGATCAATCAATTCGGGCAAAAGATTTTGTTTACCGTTGTGACAAAGATATTCAAAGTTACCAAAACGGATATGGGTGCTTGCAGTTCGAACGATCATGGCACCAGGTTCAGTAGTTTCTCTAAATACTGGTTCTTCACCAGTGAATATAATCAAAGATCTTGAAGAGGGTATCTTTAAACCATGCATCGCTTCACCACATAGGTACTCTCTAATAGAAGACCTAAGAACGGCTCTTCCATCACCAAATCTCGAATAAGGAGTCTTGCCTGCACCTTTAATATGAAGGTCTTTGAGACCATTAGCAGTTTTTATTTGACCAAACAAGATTCCACGACCATCCCCTAATTGAGGTACCCAGTTTCCAAATTGATGTCCTGCATAAGCCATTGCTAAAGGCTCAGAGTTAGGTACAGAAACTTCTCCATTAAAAATTTTTATTAAATACCCTGGGTTGATAGTTTCTAGTCCTAGTTCTTTGGCAAGATCATAATTAAAACTTACCAATTTAGCTTTGGGTAAAGGGCTCCATCCTTGTTTGGTATAAAAGTCTTCAGATAATGTTCCAAAAGAATTTTTAAAATTTATGTTCTCTAATTTTTCCATTAATTAATTATTTCTTCTCCAAATCCACGGTGCAACAGGGTTATTTTGATTCCAAAGACCTATGTTTTTTAATCGCGCTCCATTTTGAAAACTATAAATTGTTTTATTTATTACGTACCTATCATAAACCCATGCACACCCTTGTTTAATCATTTCATAATTGAGGTTTTTCCCATCTGTGACCAACCAACCCAAAGAACGACCGTAGTTATCCTGCCCATCGGATTTAAATTTTAAACTAGAGCTCTCACGAATCAATTCAGATAGACATTTTTTTGAGTTTGTTCCATAAGGTTGATTCATTTCAGGTGCATCGATTTCAGAGAGTCTAATTTTTATTTCAGTCCCTCGCGATTCAGCTAGTAGAGTATCTCCATCGATAACTCTTATAATTTTTATTTCCTGTTCTGCAGAAAGCTGCAGCACAGAAAAAATAATTGAAAAAATAATTAAAAATCTGCTCACAAAATATTCGACTAATTGTCATTTAACTTTTCCTATTTTAGTGGATAATGAATACCCATTTTTATTTTTTTAAGGAGAGAACAAAAATGAAAAAAACACTTTTAATTTTAACTTCATTTCTGGCAAGTTTTGCTTTTGCAGCTCCAGCAATGAATGTTTTTACAATAAACACATCAGATCCAATGGGATATATGGACTGGGCTAGAGCAAGCGCTCCAATTACCAGCCTGCCTTCTAACACCACTAGCTCAGGCGTTTGTTTGCCTGGTTCTGGTGCAGAAGAATTTGGTGACATGTACTTTTTTAGCCTTTACGATAGCCATTCTGATTCCCTTAGTGGAAATTACTACGACCCTGAAATTGCAGCTGAAATTGCAAAAATTGCGGATAAAAGAACTGTTCGAATGGTTGATCACTATTCAGCTTTAACTCCAGTTGGAGACGGATTCGAGGTTGGGATGACGTATGCAAATTACAATATCAATGTAACAACTAAAACGCCGCAAAGATATATTCAGGAACTAACTGATTATCAATCAATTGCACAAGATAACGGTTTTGAAGATGTAACTTTTGGCGCATTTCAAATAAATACTGGCGATTACACGGGTCAAATTATGGTAGTCATACAAGCCCCAACCTCGGTAAGGTTGGGTGAATTTCTCGATGCAAGAAATGAGGATTGGAATATGGCTGCAAGCGCAAAATTTCCAAGATTGAGAGATCTCGAAAGAGGTTTTGTAATGACCTGTGAAGTAGTCTACGTAAGATAATTTAAGGAGGAAATATGAAAAAAATATTAATTTTAATTACATCGTTAGTGATATCATTTAGTGTGATAGCTCAGCAAGCTCCAGAAGGAGGCTTTACTTCTCTGCATGTGAAAGCTCAAAACCCAACAGAATATACAGAGTTTTTGAGAGCAAATGCAGAGCAAATTTTTAGTTCGCAGGGACCATCAGCTGCTGGAGTCTGTATAACTGCATCGGGTCACAATTACCCTGGTGAAATGTTTGTTTGGAGTGCTTTTCCAACCATGGAAGCACAATTTTCTGGTTCAGAAAATTATGACGTTTACAACGTCCCTAAAAGACTAGAATCCTTAAGAGATATTGTTTATAGCGCAAATTGGAAACCTCTCAAAGGATTCAAGTTAGATCCAGGTTATGAAAGGGTAACTAGAGTAGTTGTCTCACCAGAAAACCTACCTGCTTATTTAGCGGCAGGAGTAGCTCTGGAAGCTGCAATTCAAGATGCTGGCCACGATTTTAATTTAGGAATTATGACCTCTTTAGGCGGCGGATCTAACGAAGTTGGAACCTTACTAGTTAGAGGTATCTCAAGAGACGGAGCTGCTGTTGGAAAACTAGTTGATGAATATTTCAGTGGAGCAGAATGGGGCAGATCTCTTGATGCTTTTGTAGCGCTACAAGATGCAGTAGTTGCGGATTCCTATGAAGTCTGTGAACAACTGTATACAGCTAATTAATTTTTTATTTATTTGTAAGGAGAAAAAATGAAAAAAATATTACTAACACTTCTAATCTCAAGCGGGCTTGTTTTCGCCGATGGTCATGGCATGGAAAAGGATACATACTATGCTTATTTCGGAATGACAGTTAGCAACCCCCCGGCAGTAGTCGCTGCAATGGATAAATTCATGGCATCTGAATGTGGCCAGACAGCCCCATTCTCAGTAGCCTTGATGGGCGAAGCTTTCAATGGCCACGAGCCTCAAACTCACACTTTTGTTGTGACTTACGAAGGAGCTCAAGCCTTGAACGATACTTTCGCTACTTTGAGCACTTGTCCAGAATATGGAACTTTTTTAACTGAACTTTCAGCAGTTTCTGTGGCAACAGAACAAACCTTAGTTAAATCAGTTTATGAAGCTGGAGATTGGACTCAAGATAACGCTTTTGCAGTGTTTGAAATCAATGTCAGAAATGAAGCTTCTTATGTAGATGCATACAAAAAGTTTACTGACGCAGCAATCGCAAACGGACAACTCACTCGTTCTTTTGGAGTGGAAAGAGTTGTCGCAGGCGATGATTACACTCATTTTGCGTTTATCGGCGGATCAGATATGGCAAATCTAATGGCTACTATGGATTTATTGAATATGGACAATGCAGACTTTGCAGAATTCCAAAATTCAGTTAGAAGAAATAGATCCATCGTCAGAAGAGGAATAGTGACACCAATTAAAGCTTGGGATTAATATATAGCTATAAAAAAAAGGGGGCAATTTGCCCCCTTTTTTTATTCATCTTTTAATTCTTCACTTCCTTTATTTAGCTCTCTTCCCAAAACATTTATTCTCGTTTGCAGTGCGGTGACTTCTTTTACGGACGCATCTAATCTTTTTAAAACTCCGTCTGCACTTTTGTCAAAACTATCAAACTGAGTTTTAATTTTTCTAACAACTTCAGCAACTTTTGCTGCAGTTTCGTTCAACTCCAAATAATGATGACCAATTCTTATTGTATCTAGAAATGCTGCTAGCGTATTTGGACCTTGAATCAATATCTTCTTTTCTGAGAGACAGTCCTGTCTTAAATTTTCTATTTCATCAACAAGGTCTATTAGTTTTTCTGACGCAATATAAAGCACAGCATAATTTGAAGTAGAATTTTGTCGAAGATATTTTGTTGCGATGTCGTCTGCATCTCTTAAGATCGCCGTTCTTAAATCTCTAAGAACGTTTGCCCTTATGTTTGCTTGCCCAGCTTCTTGATATTGCTTGTATTGACCAGCATAAAATTTTGAATCGATCGGAATCGTAACTCCATCTGCAGTCTTGACAGCACAATCTACTCTATCTTGATTTTCAGGATTTATGTTTGCTTGGAATTCATAGCTTCCATCGGAGAGAATTTCTTTCACGATCGATTCTAAGTTCCACTCTCCCAATCTTCCAGTAGTGACATTACCCCCTAAAAAACGGTTCAATTCGTTGATTGGAGTTGTAACCGAAGCAAGTTGGTTTTCTATTTCATTAAGATCCTTTGAAACAGAATCTATTTTATTTTCGAGCAATTCTTTTTGACCGCTATTATCATTTTCTCTATCTCTTTGTTTCAAAAAGAGAAAAATCACTAACGCCAGAGTGCATAAAGAAAAGATTAAAGTCAGCGCTGAAAAGTCCATCAGGTTCTGATTTTAAGTGCTAGAGCTGACATTACTAAAATTTGAATGCAGGCAATTAAAACCCATCCCGGAATGGATATACCCAAAAGGCTCCATACTATTTCTGCACAATTTCCATCACCAATAAATAGCATTCGCAAGGCATCTTCGAAATAAGAAAATTTGATTAAATATGCTAGATCGGGGCCGCATGATGGAATTTGATCTGCTGGTAAGGATTGCAAGTAAAGGTGTCTAGTTGCTGATGCAGCTCCTCCCAAGGTAATTAGAGTTATGGCGCCAAAATACCAATCCAATCCTCTATGATGAATCATTGCTATCAAAGCAACTAAGGCAACTAGGGCGATGGCTATTCTTTGAACAATACACATTGGGCAAGGTTCTAAGCCCAAACGATACTCCATATAAAAAGCAAAAATGAGAAGGTAAATACAAGCGGATAAAATAGATCCAAGAATTCTTCTGCGCGTACCAAAGAAAAAAAATGCAATCTGGGTTAGAACTTTTGGCATAGGTCTAATAAACTTAATTAAATTATAACGAATCACCTCTTAAATGTATTGATGGCAAAACCCGAAAGTATTACTGACAACGACTCAGTTATTTTAGTGGATGGTTCGTCTTATATTTATCGCGCTTACCATGCGTTGCCGCCATTAACTACTTCCTCTGGCCAGCCAACTGGAGCGGTCCGAGGAGTGACCACCATGGTGATGCGAATTTTAGAAGATCATCCTAATAGTCCAGTGGGCATGATCTTTGACGCCAAAGGCGAGACTTTCCGAAATGAAATGTACAGCGAATACAAGGCCAACAGACCGCCGATGCCAGATGATTTAAGACCTCAAATTCAACCGATTCATGACATTTGTCGTGCTTTAGGATTAAAGCTTTTTATTGTCGATGGAGTAGAAGCAGATGACGTAATTGGCACCCTGGCCACTGAAGCTGAAAACAAAGGCATTAAAACAGTTGTTTCAACAGGCGACAAAGACTTAGCTCAACTGGTGACTAAAAATATCACCTTAGTAAATACAATGACTAATGAATTGCTTGATGAAGATCGAGTGATGAAAAAGTTTGGCGTCAGACCTGATCAAATTATCGATTACTTAGCTTTGGTTGGCGACACTTCAGATAACATCCCAGGCGTTAATAAAGTGGGTCCAAAAACTGCCGTGAATTGGTTAAGCAAATATGACTCCGTAGAAAAGATTATTGAATCCGCAGAAGAAATTTCTGGCAAGGTCGGCGAATATCTAAGAGAAGGCATCGAGCAACTTAAATTATCCAAGCAATTAACTACCATTAAAAAAGACGTCACATTAGACTTTGGTATTGAAGATCTCCAAGTTGAGCCAAGAGACGAGGCTAAAATTCTTGAACTATTTACCGAATTAGAATTTAAAACACTCATTAAAAGCAAAGTTGATAAATCGACTCCAAAGGCAAAACCAACTGAACCACCCGAAGCTTTAAAAAAAGAAACTCCCAAACTAAAGGATATCAATGCAAGTTATGAATGCATCTTGAAAGAAACAGATCTTGATGCTTTGATTGAAAAGTTAAGCAAAGCCAAGTTGATTGCGCTCGACACCGAAACCGATGGCTTAGATTTCACGACTGCAGAATTAGTCGGTATTTCACTTTCTGCTAAGGAAGGCGAAGGAGCTTACATCCCCATCAGTCACGATTATGCTGAGGCACCTAAACAATTAAAAAAAGAGTTGGTTTTAAAAAAACTAAAGCCGTTATTAGAGAAAGTGCCGATTGTTGGGCAACACATAAAATTTGATCGAAACGTTCTCGCCCAACATGGCTTGGAACTGAATAATATTGGGAGCGATAGCATGCTGATGTCTTACGTTTTGGACTCAACAGCAACACGTCACAATTTAGATGCTATGGCAAAATTTTATTTGAATTACGAAGCTACTAGTTACGAAGACGTCGCTGGCAAGGGAGTGAAGCAAATCACTTTTAATAATGTTGATTTAGAATCCGCTACTCATTATGCCGCAGAAGATGCAGACATAACTTTGAGATGCCATAACGTTTTGCAAGAAAAATTAAGCAAAACTAAGTCTCTTGAAAAAGTTTTAGCGGATATCGACTTACCGTTGATTCCGGTGTTATCAGACGTTGAACAAAATGGGGCTTTAGTTAACGCCGATGAGTTGAAAATTCAGTCCAATAATCTTGGTCAGCGCATTAGTGGCCTTGAAGAAAAAGCTTTTAAAGAAGCTGGAAAAGAATTTAATTTAGCTTCCACCAAAGATTTAAGGGCCATCTTTTTTGACGAAATGGATCTGCCAGTAATTAAAAAGACTCCTGGCGGGCAGCCATCGACTGACGAATCGGTACTACAAGATTTGGCACGAGATTATGAATTGCCAAAAATATTATTGGAGCATAGAACTCTGGCTAAACTCAAAAGTACCTATACAGATTCGCTGCCAGAACAAATTTCTCCGGTGACTGGTAGAGTGCACACCTCTTATCACCAAGCGGTCACGACCACGGGAAGGTTATCTTCGGCAGATCCTAATTTACAAAATATTCCAATTAAAACTGAAGAAGGCCGCATGATTCGCACAGCTTTTGTGGCTCCCAAAGGACATAAATTGCTAGCAATTGATTATTCCCAAATTGAACTAAGAATCATGGCACATCTCTCTGGCGATAAAAATATGATTTCAGCTTTTGAAAATGGGGAAGACATTCACTCTGCCACAGCGGCTGAGGTTTTTGCAGCACCCGGGAAAGAAGCCAGTGACGAAGACAGAAGGAGCGCCAAAGCCATTAACTTCGGGCTGATTTATGGTATGTCGGCTTTTGGTTTGGGCAAAGCGCTTGGACTACCAAGAACGGTAGCGCAAGATTACATTGACTCGTATTTTGCTAAATATCCTGGAGTTAAACTATACATGGAACAAACCAAAGAACGGGCTCGTGAAAAAGGCTTTGTCGAAACAATTTTCGGCAGACGTTTGTACTTGCCAGGAATATACAGTGGCCGAACGCGCCAAGGTGCGGAGAGGGCGGCGATTAATGCACCTATGCAAGGCACGGCAGCAGATATTATGAAACTTGCAATGATTTCAATTCATGAATGGCTACAAAAGGAAAAAGTTGATGCCAAAATGATCCTGCAAGTACATGACGAGGTAATTTTAGAAGTTCCAGAAAAAGAAGTGGCTTCGGTGGAAGGTGAAGTTTCAAAACTGATGCAAAATGCAGCTTCTTTGAAAGTGCCTCTAGAAGTAGAAAGCGGCATTGCAAATAATTGGGGCGAAGCTCACTAACTATTGAACTTTTTTAATACTCTCTAGTCTAAAAAGCATTCTCCTAAGAAATAAGGAAACTCTCTCCTTAAGCCCATTGATCTCCCCTTTTTTAATCAATGGGCGCTTAGAAGGGAATTCTTTCCTTAATCAAAAAAAGTAGTTATATCTTAATTGATATCAACAATCTTTTTCTTATGCAATCTAGTTTCGGCTAGTAAATCACTCATGTACTCTTGAAAGGATATAATCTTTTTGTTCTCTAATTGCATTACCATTGCATAATTATTGTTGTATTCTCCGTTAATACCTTCTGCTTCGCCTTCTATAATAAGAACCACCATGTCCCCGCCAGCAATTTTATTAGTTATATTAAGCTTGATACCATTAGGAAGAACTCCAGGAATAACTTGTTTCAACCATACCGATTCATAGGTCTCTTTATTGTACCTTTTGCAAATTTCACAGATACCCATGAATTCAAATTCAAAATCCTCATGAATCAGTTCCATTGCTACCTCTGGATTAGTTAAAACGTTATCAAAAAACGTATCTACAACTTTTAAGTTTTGTTCTTCTAGTTTATGGCCACCAGCCATAACACTTAAAGGAACCATAAATAGAATTAAAAAAAATATTTTTATAAATTTCATAAATTATCCTCGTTTTAAAATTTCAAGATAACATAAATTATATATTTGATTTGTATAAATCAGCCAAGTCATTTCAAAGTATTAAGGGTTTTAGTTTTTTTTACTTGAAGTAAAAATATTCAAATAAATAAAGCCAAGGAACAAAACGAGAACTAAAAAGCTGAACCTTTTTTCTTTTCTACCTTATCAAATTCAGAATCGTGTTCAAGGATTGCTAGTTTTTTGAAGAATTGTTCTTTTAATTCATTGACGCTTGTCGGATTCCCATAATCTATGAATGCAATCTTACTCAGGATTTCTATTAACTCATTCTCTGTCTCACCAATTACGCACGGGAATTGATAATTTTTGTCTTGAATGTTTTGTGGGAGTTCATTGCGATGTAGTACTTTTACTTTGTAATGATTCTTTAGTTCTTTGATAAAAGATAACCATTCAAATCTTACAAAGAACTTACTATGAGAAATGTCACATAGCTCGCATGCACTTTTTTTATTCAATAGATTTTTATTAATCCAATATTTAATTTCATTCCATAGACCACCGTCGGCATCGTAAATAAAATAAATTTTTTTAAGTTGTGTCATTCAGTGTTTTAATTGTATTTCCATCCAATCTAGAATCTTTTTCGAAAGTTCCCCGGCCCCAGAAGCTGTTTTTGCGGACAACAACATCGGCCTATCTAACAATAAGTTATGAGCAGTCTTTTCTGTGCATTTCATAAGTTCTTGATAAGCTTTATTTTTAGAAAGTTTATCTGATTTGTTTAAGAGAATTTGCATTGGTAAATTGTATTGTTCACACCAAGCAATGAAATTCAGATCACTTTCTTGCAGCGAATGTCTGACATCCATGATCAAAATAATACCTCTGAGGCTCCTGCGTGAGGCCATGTATTTTGTGATTTGTTGCCCCCATTCTTTTTGCATCTTTTTTGAGGCTTTGGCATAGCCATAACCTGGGAGATCTACTAATTTTTTTGAAGAATCTTCATTGATGTTGAAAAAGTTTATGGATTGAGTTCGACCAGGTGTGTTAGAAGTTTTTGCTAACTTTTTTTGGTTCGCTAGCATGTTCAAGACGCTCGACTTGCCCGAATTGGAGCGTCCACAAATGGCAAGCTCAATGCCCTCATCGTCAGGAAAAAATTGCTCTCCAGGACAGGATCTATCGAAGTTAATCTTTAAGAACATAGTTTTTCAGACATATTGTTATAAAGGAAAATTTACCTTCAATAGTATATAATTCTGCTCACTTAGCCCACAAAAGAATAAATAATGTATAAAAATTTCTTTTTAACATGCCTTATATTGTTCTCATCTAGCTTTATTCACTCAGCTAGTGAAGAAGTAGAGGTTAAAGCCGTTAAACGAGGCGATCCCATGGCAGGTTCTGAACTGATTGCTACCTGTGCTGGTTGTCACGGTGCAGATGGAAATAGTGTTGTGGGGCAATGGCCAACACTCGCTGGGCAGAGAGAAAGTTACACTTTAGCTCAGTTAATTCATGTCCAAAAAGGCGAGCGCATGATTGAATCAATGATGGGGTTACTTGATAATTATTCTGAAGAGCAGTTAAGAGATATCGCGGCATACTATGCGGCGCAAGACACAAAAGTTGGTCAAGCTGATAGCATTAACTTTGAATTAGGTCAAAGAATATATCGAGCAGGGAATTTGTCTGGGGGAGTCCCCGCATGTACGGGGTGTCATGGACCTCAAGGAAGAGGAGTGGAGTCAGCAGGTTATCCTAAATTAAGTGGACAGAAAGCTGAATACGTAGTTACTAGTTTAGTGGCATATAAAAACGGGGAGCGAGTGCATAGTAGTAATGCGAAGATTATGCAAGGAATTGCTGTCCGTTTAACGACCGAAGAGATCAGAGCGGTGGCAAACTATGTTTCGGGATTGTACTAAGTCTTTTCTTTTAGCTTTATTTTTAAGTTTTTTTAGTACTTTTGTTTTATCAAAAGACTATCAAGAAGGCAGGCACTATCAATTAATTGAACCAATACCTACCAGAAATCCTGAAAAAATAGAGGTGATTGAATTTTTTTGGTTTGGATGTGGCCATTGTTTCAGCCTTGAGCAATTAATTGGAGATTGGAAAGGTAACATTGATGAGGAAGTGGATTTCTTTAGATTGCCAGTAATTTGGAATGCACAAACTAAAACTCACGCAAAATTATTTTTCGCTTCCGAGACCTTAAAGGTTCCAGAAGCTATAGAGGGCATATTTGGTGCAATTCATTACAACCGAAAAATGATGCTTTCTGACAAAGAGGTCGTTCCTTTCTTTCAAGGTTATGGAGTGAATGAAGATCAATATCTTGCCGCAATAAATTCTTTTGGTTTAAAAAATAATTTACGAAAAGCTGAGTTATTTGCCTTTAAATACGGTATAAAGGGCGTCCCAGCATTTATTGTGAACGGAAAATACAAGGTTTCTGCAACCAGAGAACTTGCCACCGATGAACTTTTGAATGTAGTGGATTATTTAATAAAAAAAGAACAAAGTTGATATGAGTAATTACAGATCCAGCTTATTTATACCGGGGCATACATTAAATCGTCTTGAGCGCGCCCAGAACAGTAATGCCGACGCGATTATTGTTGACCTTGAAGATGGTTGTCCTGAAGCCGAAAAATTAGTGGCAAGAGAAACACTTATTAGCCTACTAAAAGAAAAAGCATTTACAAAACCTCTATTTGTTCGCGTAAATGACGCGATGGAAGCTCTCGGCAGAGCAGATATTGATTCTATCTCTCCCTATCAAGATCAGATAGAAGCTATCATTTTACCCAAAACTCAAAGTTTTGATTTTTTAGCGACGCTTGCCCCGATGATAGATTTTAAAAATAAATTAGTTCCTTTGATTGAAACTTCTAGGGCGATTGAAACAGTTACTCAAATTGCAGCTTTCAAAGATGTTGTGGGTTTATTTTTCGGAGCTGCAGATGCTTCGGCAAGTTTAGGTTGTAAGTTGTCATGGGAGCCATTGTTGTATGCAAGACATAGAGTTGTTTTGGCAGCTTCAATGTTCAATCTTTTTACAATTGATGCACCATACTTTTATATAGACAAAATGGCTGGTTTAAAAGAAGAAGCCGAGGCAGTAAAAAATTTAGGGTTTACTGGTAAGGCTGCTATTCACCCTGATCAAATAGATCATATTAACGATGCTTTTTCACCGTCCCCAGAAGAAAAAGCTGAAGCGAAAAAAGTACTAGAGGAGTATCAAAAATCAGGTGGTGGGGCCATAAAGGTTGATGGGCAAATGATCGATGAACCAATTGCTGAGGCAATGAGGTTAAAAATCACTCTTGGAGAAGAAGAGAAAGAGTAAAATGACTGGCTCAAAAGACTTAGGAGGAGGAAGATTTAGAGAATCTTACGGTCGTTATTTCGAAGATTTTGAGGTCGGCCATATTTATGAACACAGACCTGGTCGCACCATAACTCAAGCCGATAATACGTGGTTTACTTTGTTAACTATGAATACTCACCCGCTGCACTTCGATGAAGAGTATGGAAAAGCAACCGAGTTTGGTAAAACTTTAGTTAACAGCACATTTACAGTGGCTACGATGGTTGGCATGAGCGTCAGCGACATTAGTCAAAAAGCAATTGCAAATTTAGGCTGGACAGATATTTTGCTGCCAAAACCTTTATTTGTGGGCGACACCCTGTATGCAGAATCGGAGGTTGTGGAGAAAAGATTGTCTGAATCTAGGGAAAATTGCGGAATTGTTACAGTTAAAACAATTGGTAAAAATCAAAACGACGAAGTTGTGGCTTCTTTTTTAAGATCGGCTTTAATCCCAACTCGCGGACATGCTGTCGACGATAAGATAAATTATTGATTTATGTCGGCGCCATTAGAGAACATTAAAGTTCTAGACTTAACTCACATGTTAGCAGGTCCCTATGCGAGTATGCTGATCGCAGATCTAGGCGCTGAAGTTGTAAAAGTTGAACCACCAGGCAAAGGTGAAATTACTAGAGGCCTTTATAAAGACCACGCTGATTATTCTCTTGATGGCGTAAGTCCTTATCACATTACTTTAGCGAGGAATAAAAAAAGCCTTACCTTGGATCTGAAACAAGAAAAAGGCAAACAGTTATTTTATGAGCTAATAAAAAAATTTGACGTAGTTTTGGATAATTTTAGCTCTGGAGTCACAGAAAGATTGGGAATAGATTTTTCTACTTTAAAACAACACAACCCAAAAATTATTACTTGTTCTATCAGTGGTTTTGGAAAAGGTGAAGCAGATAGACCTGCTTACGATCAAATTCTTCAGGCCTATGGCGGCGGGATGTCTATAACTGGAGAGGATCAAGATCACCCAGTTCGAGCAGGTATTCCCATTGCCGATTTATCATCTGGCATGTTTAGTATTATTGGCATCTTAAGTGCTTTGCAAAAAAGAGATAAAGATGGCGTTGGAGATCATGTTGATATTTCTATGTTAGATTGCCAAGTAAGCCTTCTCACATACATGGCAACTATGAATACAATTTCAGGAATAGATCCTAAACCGATAGGAAATCAACATTTTCTTCACGTTCCTTATAATTCTTATAAAACCGCTGACGGATTTATAATCATTTCCGTAGTGCATGAAGATTTTTGGCCTAATTTATTAAACGCTCTAGATCTTGAGGAATTCAAAGGTGAAGAATATAAAACCGTTCAAGGTCGTCTAGCTGATAGAAAAAATATTGACGAAGCTATTTCTGAAAAACTAAAACATAAACCAAGTTCGCATTGGCTCGACTTACTAGCAAAACATCGCGTTCCATCTGGGCCAATTAATTCAGTTCGTGACGCATTAGAAGATCCGCTTGTAAAAAAAAGAAATATGATTATCGACTTAGAACAACCGTCTGGTGCAACAGCAAAAATGCCAGGTAACCCAATTAAACTTGAAAGTTATGAAGAGAATTATTCTCCAGCGCCTGAATTGGGCGAACACACAGCAGAAATATTAGAGAAATATCTTAAAATTAGCCCTGAGGAATTTGATTCCTTAAAATCAGAAAAAATTATCTGATTTCTTAAAATCCAAAAAAACTCCCTTTAAATTCTATCCAATTTGTTTTACTGTAAATCAGTAAGAAACACTAAATGAGGAGAGTTTTATGAACGAACAAATGAATGTAGATCACGAAAAAGTTATGGCGCTTTTCGGTAATGTTTTTAACGACGTTGCAGGCGCGGTTGCCATAATGATGTCTTATATCGGTGATCAAACTGGGGTGTATCAAGCAATGGATAAGCTTGGTCCTGCTAAAGTGCCGGCTATAGCTAAAGAAGCTGAGGTAGACGAACGCTATCTTAAAGAATGGCTAGCATCAAATGCTGCTAGAGGATATGTTACTTTCGATTCAGAAGCTGAAGAATTTAGTTTATCTCCTGAACAGGCCTGTGTTTTTGCTCGCGAAAGCGAACCTACTTGTATTCAAGGTTTAATTCAAGGGGTTGTTGGACAATTCGCAAAAGAAGATGTTGCACTGGATGTATTTAAAACTGGAAGAGGTCGTCCATGGGGCGAACATCATGATTGTTGCTTTTGTGGAACAGAAAGATTTTTCAGACCAGCCTATGCCGGACATTTGTTAAATGAATGGATTCCCGCGTTAGAAGGCGTCGAGGAAAAATTACAAATGGGTGCAAAAATTGCAGATATTGGATGCGGCCTTGGAACATCTTCTATTCTAATGGCAGAGCAATACCCAAATTCTACAATCCATGCGTTTGATTTTCATGGTCCATCGATAGAAGAAGCAAAAAAAAGGGCTGAAGAAAAAGGGTTATCGAACTTAGAATTTTATGTTTCGGATGCGGCAGCCATTCCTAAAAATGAATACGATCTTGCATGTATTTTTGATGCTTGGCATGACATGGGCGACCCAGTTGGGATTGCCTCAAGCATTAAAGACACTCTAGCTAAAGATGGAACATTTATGGTTGTCGAGCCCATGGCGCTTGATGGCTTTGCAAATAATATAGCTAATAATCCTGCATCAGGAATGATGTATGGATTTGGAACGTTAGTTTGTGTGCCAGCTTCTAAAGCTCAATCTGTCGGCTTAGGTTTGGGACCTCAAGCGGGACCAAATAAGCTTATGGAACTTTTAGGCGAGGCAGGTTTTGGAAATGTTAATTTAGCTGCAGAAACGACAAATAACTTAGTTTTACAAGCTCGTGCTTGAAATAAAAAATACTTTTGCATAACTAAATATCCTTTGTATCTAAGCCATCCGAAAAGTTTTTATTTCAAATGGTTTTAGATATACTCGATTCACAAATTTATGGCATATTTAAAATTTTTAACAATTTTCTTTTTCTTTAGTTTAGGAATTTTCTCTAACAATATTGACATGAGAGATGAAGCTATTGAAGCGAGAATAACGCCTTTAGGCAGTGCTTGCATGCAAGGCGATGATTGCGGAATTTCGACTTCTGGTCCGGGATATAAAGTTTCTTTAATTAAAACATCCTCGCCTTCTGAGCCTGCGGCTAGTGGATCTGAAAACGAACATATTGTAAAAATGTTAAACGCTGGAGCAGATGGAGTAATGGTATTCGAACCAGCAGCACTTAAAATTAAAAAGGGTGACACCGTAGTCTTTAAATCTGTTGATCCCGGCCATAACACGGTTTCAGCGCCAAATTTAATTCCCTCTGGTGCGACACCTTGGGAGAGTGTTCAAGGTCAAGATTTCTCTATTACCTTTGACACTGAAGGTGTGTATGTCTACCAATGTACACCGCATTTAGTAATGGCAATGATTGGCTTAATCCAAGTGGGCGAAGCGACTAATCTTTCAGAAATCAAATCTAACTTAGGTCCTTTCCAAGGCTTAATAGCTTTAAATCAAGACAGATTAGATAAATATTTTTCTCAGTTGGAAAGCTTATAATTCTAAAAATTCAGATTCTAATTCCTTCCAATTTTTTAGTTCGGGGACTTTCAATTCATCTTTGTGTTCCCAATCCTTTTTTAATGCATTCATCCACATGGCTTGAAAGCCTGCGTGTAACGCACCCTCAACATCGTTAATAGGATGGTCGCCAATGTGACAAATTTCTTCTGGCGCTACACCTGCTAATTTAGCTGCTTCGTCAAATATTTTCTTACCCGGCTTACTTTCATTAACCATCTCTGCATTTACATAAAAATCAAATAAATGATCTATCTTTAAGGTTCTGATATCAGCGTTACCGTTTGTAATAACACCTAAGATATATTTATTTTTTAGGGCCTCTAGTGTTTCTATTACGTCGTCGAAGTAAATAACTTTATGTCTTTCTTCCAAAAAGATTTTGAAAGACTCTTCTGATAGAGATTTCGCTTCCTCGGAGGCAACCTTGTTTTCAACAAGCAATTCAAAGATTACTTTTTGCCTCAATTCGGAAAGACGGTTAGCTAGACTAGGTTCTTGACTAACTAATTCTTTCCATTTTTTTCTTTCTTCTGAAGAAAATAAAATTCCCTGCATCTGCGGATGCTTTTCAATTAAGTAATCATTAGAGCTCTTATGAGCATGCATGATCACGTCAAAAAGAGGCCAAAGAGTATCGTCCAAATCAAAGGTTATAGCTTTCACTTTCATATTTTTAATCACTTTTAGCGTGGGGATGGCTATTATCATATACCTTAGCCAAATGTTGAAAATCCAATTTTGTATAAATTTGAGTTGTTGATAAATTGGCATGTCCGAGCAATTCTTGAACGGCACGTAGATCTCCGCTTGACTCCAATATATGTGACGCAAAAGAGTGTCTCAACATATGAGGATTCACAAATGGCAAACCCATTTTAGAGCTCATTTTTTTTAGTATATTTTGTACTGATCTTGCGCTAATTCTGCTACCAGACTTATTTATGAAAACTGCTTGCTCAGAGTTTTCCAGTTTTTTTTCTCTATGAACATACCAATCCTTTAGAGCTTTGATAGCAAGAGCGCCAACAGGGACTTCTCTTTCCTTATTACCTTTTCCTAAAACTCTGCAAATTCTATTTTCTAAAGAAATGTCTGTAGTATTTAATTGGCACAATTCCGAAAGTCTTAACCCCGATGAATATAAGAGTTCAGCAATGGCTTTGTCTCTGAAATCTCCCCAAGAGCTGGGTTTAAAATCTAAAAGTCTATTCACCATATCAGTATCCATTGCTTTAGGTAGCAGTGAATTAAGTTTAGGAGCGTTTATTCCAGAAGTTGGATTATTGCTAACATAACCTTCGTTATTTAAAAATTTATAAAAACTTCTAAGTGATGAAAGTAACCTTGCGAGGCTCCTTGGACTTACTCCAGCTCTTCTTACACCACTGATAAAATCTCTAATGTCATGTTGAGTAAGGCTTGACCAATTTTTAAAATTTTTTTGTTGTTTAAATTCTTCAAATTTTTTTAAATCTGCAGAATAATTCTTAACGGTATGCTCCGAATAGTTTCTTACTTTTTCTAAAAAATCTAAGAAATTTTTGACCTCTTTATTCATCGGTTGTAGGTAGAATTTTATCTATTTGATTACTAAAAACTGAGATTACAAACTCTAAAAATAGCGTTTCACTATCTTTTGGAAACTTTCCTACCTCGCTGCTACCTAGGGCCAAAGTTCCTGCAAGTTTGCTGGACTTTAATTTACCTATTGCGCCTTCGACTACATTAGCTTTAGCTCCAAATATCAAAGCTGAAGTCTCTTCAGTCAAGCCACCAAGAGCAATCTCATTTGCTTTAAAAAGTTCGGCAAAGATAGACGTTGCAATTTCAGGCGTAATTATTTTTCCTGACTCTAAATTAAAAGAACCTTCAGGTGTAAAAAAATAAATTTTACAAATTTCCGTTTTTAGTTCTTCGTGGAAAAAGGACTCAATCGTGTTGGCTAAATCGTTAAGATTTGTTTGTGAAATTATTTTTAAAACCAGTTTTTGTATTTTTAAAAACAGGTTTTGATTATGCTCCGCATTTTCAAGAAACTCACTTAATTTATTACTAACATAAAGATTTTTTTCTTTGATAATTTCTACTTGTTTCTCAATCAATGACGTTGCATCACCAGAAGCGTGTTTAATCTCTAAAATTTCTAATATGTCAGGGTGGTCAATAAAAAATTCAGGATTTGCTTCTAAATATTCTAGGACTTCTGTATCGGATATTTTTTTCTTAAAGATACTCACGGATTTATTTTAATACCTTTTTCTAAGTATTTGGCCTCACCAATTAAGTTAAACCATTCTTCATCAAGACTAACTTCTACTTTTAACTTTCCTTTTTTGAAATTTACTAAAACAGGTGATTCCAAAAGATTGTTTTTTACGCCACACAATACAGCCGCGCAGGCTCCACTTCCACAGGCTAAAGTTTCACCAACTCCGCGTTCGACAACTCTTAAATTAATTTCTTTTTCGTTGATAATCTCTACAAAGCCTACATTTACACCATTTTTATAGATATTACTCTCTTGCAAAGTTAAACCCATTTCAGGTATCTGATCTGGCAAGTTGTCTTGAAAAATTATGGCATGTGGATTGCCCACGGAAACGGGATTAAATCTTACATCTGTGCCTTCAAAATTAAATTGTAATTCTTGACTGTCAGCAATAGCACAACTTGATTTAGTGAATTCAAAACTACTCATTTTTACAGCAAATTCATTTTTCTGCAGTCGGGTAATTTGGGCAAGATTATCCTCAATTTGCAAAATAAAAGTTTTTGAAAATACTAAACATTCATCAAAAGCATATAGTGCTAATGCGCGAATACCATTCACACAATTTTCAGCCAAGCTTCCATCTACATTATAAATTTTAAGTTTTAGGTGAGCATGTTTCTGAGTCGGTGGTTCGAGAAATAATAATTGATCAAAAGAGAATTCTTTTGCACAGGTTTTTAAAATTTTTAATTGTTCTTCAGAGTCAATTTTTTGTGAGATTGCATCAATTAAAATAAACTCGTTTCCCAGAGCTTCCATGGCCTGAACAATTACCACTCAAACTTCCTCTAGTCTTATTAAGTCTTCGAATGATTCTGCTTTTCTAATTACTTTAAATTTATCCTTAGAAACTAGAATTTCAGCTGGTTTTGGTCTTGAATTATAATTCGAGCCCATGCTTGAGCCGTATGCTCCAGTTGAATAAATGATGAGTTGATCCCCTGCTTTAGCATTTAAGGAGTGTCCAACTCCAAAACTATCAGCAGTTTCGCAAACTGGGCCAACTACCTCATATTCTTTCACTTCGACATCGTTGAATTTAACAGTTTCAATTGAATGTCTTGCGCTATAAAGGGCCGGTCGCATCAAATCATTCATACCTACATCGACCACTAGGAAATCTCTTTGACCATTTGTTTTTTCCGTAATGACACTAGTTATTACTGCTCCTGATTGCGCAACGATTGAGCGTCCTGGCTCCATTAATAAATCGTATTCAGTGATTGATGATTTTAAATCTTTGACTAATTGAGCAGGATCATATTGTTGCTCTAATTGATAATCAATTGCTAAGCCTCCACCAACGTCTAAGTGATCTATCTTATGACCCAAGTCTTTTAATTGTGCTGCTAACGCTTTTAGTTTTTCTGCTAACTCAATAAATAAATTTGCATCGGTAATTTGGGAGCCAATATGTGCAGAAATTCCTACAAGATTAATTTCTTCAGTTGAGTAAGTTTTAGCTATCTCCAATGCTTCCAATTCGGAGATACCAAATTTACAGTCCGATTTTCCTGTTTCAATATATGGGTGCGTGTTGGCAGCCATATCTGGATTAATTCTTAAAGAGATTCTTGGCTTGTTTGGTAAATCTTTTAATAACTCAATTTCATGATGAGACTCAATATTGATCGAATAAATTTCTTGCTCAGCAGCAAATGTTAAATCTGCCTTAGATTTCCCTACACCCGAAAATACAATTTTATCTGCTGTAGCTCCTGCCTTAAGAGCTCTTTTTAATTCTCCTACTGACACTACATCAAAACCCATTCCCAGTTGAGCAAGAATTTTTAATAGGTTGATATTGCTATTGGCTTTAACCGAGTAACAAATGAGATCAGAATCACTTGCATTTTTAAGATAAGAAGTTGCAGCTGCTTCTATACTAGCTTGAGAATAAATATAGAAAGGAGTCGGAATTTCTTCACAAATTTTAGTAAGAGCAAGATCTTCAATGCACAAGCTTTCTGAATTATTAGAAAAGTAATCAGGACGCATACTCAGTTTCGTTATCGGTTGGCAAGGTCAAAGGTCCTTTTATACCGCAAGCAGTAAAATTTATGGCTGATAAACATATTAAGATCAAAAAAACCTTTTTCATCTCCACATTATACTGCACTAATGTTAAAGAATTTTAGACAGAAAAAACTTAGATAGGTTTTCGAATAAGTAAAAAATTAATAATACACTTCGGATGCGTATTTCTTTTCGAAAGGAATAATTGCTCCAAAATCATTAGTTTTTACTTTCTTCACCCATTCCGGGTCGGAAAGTAAGGCTCTACCTATGGCAACCATGTCAAATTCGTCACTTTCCATTCTTCCGATTAGGTCGTCTATTGATTGCGATTCCACAGCGTCGTCTCCAGCATACATTCCAATAAAATCTGATTTCAAACCAACACTGCCCACGGTTATGGTTGGTATACCCGTTAATTTTTTTGTCCAACCAGCTAGGTTGAGATTTGACCCTTCAAATTCTGGTTCCCAATACCTTCTATTACTCGCGTGAAACATATCTATACCAGCATCTACTAAAGGCATTAAAAAAGTTTTTAGGTCATCTTCGGTGTAAGCCAGTTTGGCTTCAAAGTCTTGTTGCTTCCACTGAGAAAATCTTATGGCTATGGGAAAATCTGCGCCAACTTTAGCTCTAGCTCGTTTCACAATTTCACAAGCAAATGCAGTACGTTTATCAATCGAACCTCCAAAGTCATCGGCTCTTTGATTAGTACCTTCCCAAAAAAAGTTATCAATCAAATAACCATGCGCTCCGTGCAATTCCACTCCATCAAAACCAAGATCTTTGATTTTTAAAATATCGCCGACAAAACATTCGATCAACATCTCTACGTCTTCAGCAGTCATTTCATGCGCTGCTTTCTTATCTGCATTGACTAACCCCGATGGAGTATATCCAGGCACTTCTGGGTCTGGTGCCATGCCTGGTTTACGAAATGCGCCTACGTGCCAAAGCTGAGGAAAGATTTTTGAACCCTCGCTGTGAACGGCGTCAACCACCTGCTTCCAACCTTCATCTGCTTTGTCCCTAAAACCTGGTACATCTGGGTAACCGCTAGAAGAAGGATGACTTACTTCAACTCCTTCTGTAATTATTAGACCAACTTCACCCGCTGCTCGACGTTGATAATAATCTCTTACATTTTTTCCTGGAACACCGTCTGGTGATCGGCTTCGTGTCATTGGTGCCATCGCAAAACGATTCGGGATAGTGAGTTTGTTAACAGTGATGGGTTTGAAGAATACGTCCATAATTTTTATATTTTTAAATCCATTTTAGCTTTAATGATTTGTTTTTTCACCTGTGAAGGAGCTGTGCCACCCACACTCGTCTTTGCTGAAATTGATGTCATTGGATCTAAGTATTTATAGACATCTTTTTCAATTTTTTTAGATAGTTTTTTTAATTCCGTTAATGATAACTCTGCTAATAAGGCATCTTTTTTTTCAGCCAACTGTACCGCCTTTCCTGTTATCGCATGGGCTTCCCTAAACGGTAAACCTTTGAGTACTAAATACTCAGCAAAATCAGTTGCACAAATATGACCATCAAAAACATCATTCAACATTTCGTCGATATTAAATTTTGCTCCAGCTACCATGGCAGAAGTTATATCGATCGCGCTTAAAACATAATCAATCGAAACAAAGAGAGGGGCCTTATCTTCTTGATTGTCTCGGTTATAAGCCAGCGGTTGGTTTTTTAATAAGCTCAAAAGTGAAACTAAGTTGCCAATAGTCTTGGCAGCTCCGCCGCGGACTAGTTCCGCCATATCCGGGTTTCTTTTCTGCGGCATGATTGAAGATCCTGTACAAAGTTCCTCTGGCAATTCCAAATAATTAAATTGTGATGAGGACCAAATAATAAATTCTTCTGAAATTCTAGACAAATGAATTGATGCGAGGCTGATGTTAAACATCATTTCCGCAATGAAATCCCTGTCACTCACTGCGTCGATAGAGTTTTGAGTCACCTCTTTGAAGCCAAGATTTTTGGCCATTCTTTTTCGATCGAGTTTGAATCGATTGCCAGCAAGCGCTCCAGAACCCAAAGGCAAAACACTTAGGTTGTTATCTGAGTTTTCAAAGCGATTGAGATCTCTTTTAAACATTTCATAGTAAGCCATTAAATGGTGACTTAAAGAAATCGGCTGAGCTATCTGTAGATGAGTGAAACCAGGCATTAAAGTTTCAGTTTCAGGTTCAGCTTTTTGGACCAACGATTTAAGTAGCTCTCTAAGAGAGATTTGAATCTCCTCAGATTTTTTTAACATGTACAGTTTTAAGTCAGTGACAACTTGATCGTTTCTAGACCTTCCGGTGTGAAGTTTTTTTGCCACTTCTCCAATATTTTTTTCTAGAGCGGCTTCGATGTTCATGTGCACGTCTTCTAAAGCCTTGTTCCAGTTAAATTTTTTTGAGTCAATTTGCTTTTGAATCTGATTGAGTCCAATTTTTATTTTTTTAAATTCAGATGGCTTTAAAACTTTTGCTTTTTCTAGAGCTTCAGCATAAGCTATTGAACCTACAATATCCTCGCGGTAAAAAGTCTTATCGATTTCAATTGAATTCGAAAATTCTAAAGCATTTTCAGCTGTTTCTTGTTTGAATCGGCCGCCCCAACTACGATTTTTCTTTACCATTAATACTTATAGGATTTTGGTTTATAGGGCCCCTCGACTTCTACATTTATATAATCGGCCTGATCTTTAGTCAGCTTAGTAACAACGCCGCCAAAGCCTTCTACCATATATTGAGCAACTTCTTCATCCAATTCCGTTGGCAGAACTTCAACTGTTAGCAGTTCTTTCTTTTTCTCTTCGTCGTTAAGCGTTGCAAAAGCCTGTTTGTAAAGAAACATCTGTGCCAAGACTTGATTCGCAAACGAACCATCCATGATACGAGACGGATGACCTGTAGCATTACCCAGATTCACTAAACGTCCTTCAGCTAACAAAACAATATAATTATAAGGATCGGTTTTAGTTTTTGAGACTTTGTGCACTTGTGGTTTGATTTCTTCCCAATGCCAATTATCGCGCAGGTGTTGAGTGTCAATTTCGTTATCGAAGTGTCCTATATTACACACCATCGTTCCCGACTTAAGATTTTCTAAAATAAAACGATCACAGACATTCACATTGCCTGTTGCAGTAACTATTACATCGGTATCTGCTAGAAGATTTTTGTTAATACATTCATCTTTATTGGTGTTAACTCCATCTATATAAGGAGAGACTACTTCATATCCGTCCATGCAAGCTTGCATTGCACAGATAGGGTCCACTTCTGAGATTCTTACAACCATGCCTTCTTGTCTCAAGCTCATTGCAGAGCCTTTACCAACATCACCGTAACCAAAGACTAACGCTTTTCTTCCAGCCAGGAGCATATCTGTTCCTCGTTTTATGGCGTCATTGAGACTATGACGGCAGCCGTACTTATTGTCATTTTTTGATTTTGTAACTGAATCGTTAACGTTAATTGCTGGAACTTTCAATTCTCCTTTTTCTAGCATCTCCCAGAGTCGATGCACTCCGGTGGTGGTTTCTTCAGAAATTCCATGGATGTTATTGAGCATGTCAGGATACTTTTCGTGAACCATTGCTGTCAGATCACCTCCATCGTCCAGAATCATGTTCGCGTCCCAGGGAGCGCCATCTTTAAGAATTGTTTGTTCAATACACCAATCGAATTCTTCTTCATTCATTCCTTTCCAAGCAAAGACAGGAATTTCGGAGGCTGCTATGGCAGCTGCAGCATGATCTTGAGTAGAAAAAATATTGCAAGAAGACCATCTAACTAAAGCTCCTAATTTCACAAGCGTTTCAATCAACACCGCCGTTTGAATAGTCATATGAATGCAACCCATTATTTTGGCGCCTGCTAAAGGCTTGCTGTCGCCGTATTTTTCTCTCAACTTCATTAATGCTGGCATTTCTGCTTCAGCTAAAGCAATTTCTTTTCTTCCAAACTCAGCTAGGTTGATGTCTGCTACTTTGTAATCTTCAAATTTCATTTTTTAATTTTTTATTTTGTCAGCTTTGTCAGTATTTTCCCAAGAAAATTCTTTATCTTCTCTTCCAAAATGACCATATGCTGCAGTTTTCTGATAAATAGGTTTTTTTAGATCTAGCATTTGGATTAGTTCTTTCGGTTTAAGTTCAAAGTTATCAGCTACGATTTCAGCAATCTCATTCTCAGGAATAGAATTAGTACCAAAGGTATTTATGCTGATTGAGGTTGGTTCAGCAATTCCAATTGCGTAAGAAACTTGAATTTCACATTTTTCAGCTAGGCCCGCAGAGACTATATTTTTTGCAACATACCTTCCTGCATAGGCAGCAGATCGATCAACCTTTGATGGATCTTTTCCAGAGAAGGCTCCACCACCATGTCTTGCCATGCCTCCATAAGTATCAACGATAATTTTACGTCCAGTCAGTCCGCAATCTCCTACAGGCCCACCGATTACAAATCTACCAGTTGGATTGATATAAATTTTCGTTTCAGGCGACAGCCAATTGGAAGGAATGACTTTTTTAATAATCTCCTCTCTTACACCCTCTTCAAGCTCTGAAAAACTTACATTTTCATCATGTTGAGTTGATAGAACAATTGCAGAAAGGTGTGACGGTTTTCCAGCGTCATCGTAAACAAAACTCAATTGGCTTTTCGCATCAGGCCTTAACCATGGCAAAGTTTTATCTTTTCTAACCTCTGCTTGTTTTTTTACTAACAAGTGTGAATAAGTTATAGGAGCTGGCATAAGGACGTCGGTTTCGCTAGTTGCATAACCAAACATTAAACCCTGATCTCCTGCACCTTGATCGGTGTCAGTACCAGAACCCTCGTTAACTCCTTGAGCTATGTCGTTCGACTGCATGCCAATTGCATTGACAATTTCTACAGTGGATCCGTTAAATCCTACGTCGTCGTTATCATACCCAACTTCGTTTATGACAGAACGTACAACTTTTTCAAGATCCGGTGTTGCATTTGAAGAAATTTCTCCTGCGATTACTACTAAATCAGTTTTTACTAAAGTCTCACAAGCTACTCTTGATTCAGGATCGTCTATCAAAAAGGCGTCAAGAATAGCGTCGGATATCTGGTCTGCAAGTTTGTCGGGATGACCCTCAGATACTGATTCAGATGTGAAAGTTTTGTACTCGGACATAAAATTAAAAACGAGTAAGAATTCTACTATGATATTCTCTTTTTTTAATAGAAAATACCATTTTGATTCATGTCCGATAAAGTAAATTTAGCAGATGCCGTAAGGGCACTTTCAATGGATGCTGTTCAGGCAGCTAAGTGCGGTCATCCTGGCATGCCTATGGGAATGGCAGAAATTGCTCTAGTTCTATGGACAAAACATTTAAAACATAACCCGAAAAATCCCGAATGGTTTAACCGAGATCGGTTTGTGCTCTCTAATGGTCATGGATCTATGCTCCTCTACTCTCTGCTACATCTGACCGGTTACGATCTACCATTAGATGAACTTAAAAATTTTCGAAAACTTGGTTCCAAAACTCCTGGACATCCGGAGTGTGATGTCACTCCTGGAGTTGAAACAACCACTGGCCCATTAGGCCAAGGCCTTGCTAATGCAGTTGGAATGGCGTTGGCGGAAAAAATTCTTGCTCATAAATTCAATAAGCCAAATTTAGAATTAATAAATCATTACACGTATGCCTTTTGTGGAGACGGCGACTTAATGGAAGGCATTTCACATGAAGCCTGTTCTTATGCAGGAACACATAAACTCGAAAAATTAATAGTACTTTATGACGACAACGGTATAAGTATTGATGGTGAAGTTCCCGGGTGGTTCACCGATGACACAGCGAAAAGATTTGAAAGTTACGGCTGGCACGTAATTCCTAAGGTAGATGGCCATGATGAAGAAGAAATTGATAAAGCCATCTCTGCAGCAAAAAAATCAAATCAACCTACGTTGATTTGTTGTAAAACAGTTATAGGCAAAGGTTCGCCAAATAAAGCTGGTACGTCTGGTGTTCACGGAGCGGCGCTAGGTGATGAAGAAGTACTGTTAACAAGAAAAAATATTAATTGGAATTTTGATGCATTTGAAATTCCTGAAGAAGCCTATGCTGGATGGAACCAAGAAGCCGCCGGAAAGGAACAAGAAAGTACTTGGAACCAAATTCTCAAGGATTATCAAGAAAAGTGCCCTGAAGAATTTCTTGTGTTTGATCGTTTGGTAAAAGGTGAATTACCCTCAGAATTTAATTTAGTCATAGAAAAATTATTAAAAAGCTTTGAAGAAGATGAAACAAGTCATGCCAGTAGGAAATGTTCAGGTTTATGTTTAGACGCTTTAGGTCCAATTTTGCCAGAATTAATTGGTGGCTCGGCAGACTTGTCTCCCTCAAATAATACCGAATGGAAAGGTTCCACTATATTGACTCCAGACTCAGGCGGTAATTATTTAAATTATGGTGTAAGAGAGTTTGGTATGTCGGCAATTATGAATGGCATGTATTTACACGGTGGCATAAGGCCTTATGGAGGAACTTTTTTGACCTTTTTGGATTATGCAAGAAATGCTTTGCGAATGTCAGCATTAATGAAACTACCAGTAATTTACATCTACACTCACGATTCGATAGGGGTAGGAGAAGATGGCCCGACGCATCAACCGGTAGAACACATAAGCATGCTTCGAGCAACCCCTGGAGTGTTTACTTGGAGACCATGTGATGGTGTTGAAACCACTTTTGCCTGGCAACATGCACTGAAATCTAAAGAAAACCCACATGCTTTAGTTTTGTCACGTCAAAACCTCACTCCTCAAACAAGAAACGACTTAGGTGATATTTCTAAAGGTGGTTATGTACTAAAAGAAGCTGAGCAGGAAGATTTAACTATTATTGCAAGTGGCTCTGAAGTAGGTTTGGCGGTAGATGCAGCAGAAATTTTAAAAGAAGACAGCTTATCTATAAAAGTCGTATCAATACCTTGCACGGAATTATTTGATTTACAAAGCGATGATTACAAATATAAAGTTTTGGGAGACGGTCCGAAATTAGTACTCGAAGCGGCTCAACCAGATTTTTGGCATAAGTATTTAAATCAAGGTGATCAAGTCTTGGGAATCAGTACTTATGGTGAATCAGCACCTTTAGATGATTTGTTGCAACACTTTGGTTTTACAGTGCCAAATGTGGTGAATTTATCTAAACAACTTATTGGCCAATGAGCTTTGAAAGCAGTTTTATTGCATCAAAAAGTTTTGAGGGTAAATCAGTTGTATTGAGAGTTGATTACAACGTTCCAATAGATAATGGGATATTATTAGATGATGAGCGATTGTTGAGATCTATCCCTACGATAGAACATATATTAGAACAAACCAACAATTTAAAAATTCTTACTCACTTAGGAAGGCCCTCCGAACAAGATTCAGTTACAAAAGAATTTTCTCTTGCCCCAATAGCCAAAAGGTTGGAGGAACTTTTACAAAAAGAAGTAAAGCTAGTTAATTCAATTGAAGAATTAAAATCCAGTAACTCCTTAGCGATGTTGGAAAATGTAAGAGCTTTTGCTGGAGAAAAAAATAATGATGACGAACTTTCTGAAAAGTTAGGTGAGCTAGGAGATATTTTTGTAATGGACGCATTTGGAACCGCGCATCGAAAACAGGCTTCAACATATGGAATCGTGAATTTTATGGAGGAAGCATGCTTTGGATTATTGATAGAACAAGAAATGAAAGCGCTTGAAAAGATTGTTCTTTCTCCAGATAAGCCGTTATTGGGAATCATAGGCGGCTCCAAAATATCAACTAAAATAAATGTAATAGAATCGTTAACAAATC